>JBKJXG010000158.1:0-3261 GCA_046716525.1 Solirubrobacterales bacterium | reverse complement strand
AGGCGTGCCGCGGCTGAGCTCGATGGTGTCCGCGTGCTTGCCGGCGAGCATGGCGTGCGCCAGCTGATCGACGCCACCCAGCCTGATCTCGTGTTGAACGCGATCGTCGGCACCGCCGGCCTCGGTCCGACGATCGCAACGCTCAGCGCCGGAATCGATCTCGCTCTGGCCAATAAGGAGAGCCTCGTCATCGGTGGCGATCTCGTCACGACCCTGGCGGAGGCGACCGAGGCGGCGATCCTGCCCGTCGATTCCGAGCACTCGGCCCTCGCGCAGCTGATCGAGCGCCATCCGCCCGGCACCGTCGAGCGCGTCGTCCTGACTGCTTCAGGGGGGCCGTTTCGAGGCCGTACCGACCTCTCCGGCGTCAGCGTCGCCGAAGCTCTCGACCATCCGACGTGGCAGATGGGCGTCCGAATCTCGGTCGATTGCGCGACCCTGATGAACAAGGGCTTCGAGGTGATCGAGGCCCACCACCTGTTCGGGCTTCCGTATCCGGCGATTGAAGTGGTCGTCCACCCTCAGTCGATCGTTCACGCCCTCGTCCAACTCTCCGATGGCGCCCATCTCGCGCATCTCGGCCTGCCCGACATGCGCGTCCCGATCTCCTACGCGCTCAACTATCCCGACCGTCCCGCGGTCGCCGAGGCCGTGCGCCTGCCCGAGCTCGGAGTGCTCAGCTTCGAGGAGCCCGACCTGGAGACATTTCGCTGTTTGCGGCTGGCGCGCGAGGCCGGGCTCACAGGCGGCAACGCGCCGTGTGCGCTCAACGCCGCCGACGAAGTTGCCGTAGCGGCCTTCCTTGCGGGCAAGATCGCCTTCACTGCGATCCCCGAAGTGATCGCGGGGGTGCTCGATCAGACCGACGTGCAGCCGTTTGCTCACTTCGAGGATCTGTTCGAATGCGACGCGCGCGCTCGCGAGCTCGCGTTGCGGTTGGTCTCGCGAGCAGGAGCGACGGCATGAGCTGGATCCTCGCCTTCGCGGGCTTCGCCGTTCTGATCATTCTCCACGAGGCGGGCCACATGGTCGCGGCCAAGGCCGTAGGCATGCGCGTCGAGCGCTTCTTCCTCTTCTTCCCGCCGAAGCTTTGGAGCGTCACTCGCGGCGAGACCGAGTACGGCATCGGCGTGATCCCGCTCGGAGGCTTCGTGAAGATCACCGGCATGAACCCCGACGAGGAGCTCGAACCCGAGGTCGCGGCGAGGGGTTATTACAACCAGCCCGTGTGGAAGCGAATCGTCGTCATCGCCGCCGGCCCGTTCGTCAACATCGTGATCGCCTTCGTGATCCTCTTCGCCCTCGGGTTCACGCTCGAGGAACCGACGCGGCTGGCCGTAGGCGCGGTGGAGCAGAGCTCTCCAGCCCAGGGCGAGCTCGAGCGTGGCGACCAGCTGGTTTCGATCAACGGCATCGAGCGCGGCGACGGCACCGTGCAGGCCCAGTCCGACCGGCTTACGGGCGCTCTGGACGGACTCTCGTGCGACGGAGAGACGACCGACGGCTGTAGTTCGACCGAGGCCGTGCCGGTCGTGGTCGAACGCGACGGAGAGACGCAGGCGATCGAGATGAATCCCTTCTACGATGCCGAGGTCGATCGGTTTCGCTTCGGCTTCAGCTTCGCCGGAGCGGGTTACTTCCCAGCCGATCGGTCGATCCCGAGCTCTGCCGGCTTCGCCGTGACGCAGATGTGGGAGGTGACCACGCGGACGCTCTCGATCGTCGCGCGGATATTCGACGCCGAGCAGCGAAAGCAGCTCTCCGGCGTCGTCGGCAGCTACGAGGTCACGCGACAGTCGATCGAGTTCGACACCCGTCAGGCGCTGTTCGTGCTCGGCCTGATCAGCCTCTCGCTCGCGGTGATCAACCTCTTTCCGTTTTTGCCGCTTGACGGCGGCCACATCTTCTGGAGCGTCGTCGAGAAGGTCCGAGGGAGGCCGGTCGCGTTCAGAACAATGGAACGGGCCTCGGTCATCGGCTTCGCCCTGGTCATGGTGCTGTTCGTGATCGGCCTGACCAACGACATCGGCAGGCTGACCGGTGAGGGCTTCGACGTTGCTCCCTGAGCAGGTAGGTTTCGCGGGTAGCGGTTTCGTTTCACGTGAGGAGGAGAGCGATGGAGGTGGCAACGGCGCAGCGGCACGCGAGCGGGGGGCCCAGCAAGGGACTTCACGCGCAGAACTTGGCACTGGCGTTCAAGGCCACAGTGGACCGGATCCCCGACGACCCGGCGATCGTCTGGGGCGAAGGCGAGGACGAGCGCATCTACAGCTGGCGCGAGATCTCCGACCAAACGGGGCGTATCGCCGGCGGCCTCGCCAGCCTCGGCGTCTCCAAGGGCGACACGGTCGCGTTGATGCTCAACAACCGGCCCGAGTTCATGCCCTGCGACCTAGCCGCCGTCTCGCTCGGCGCCGTGCCGTTCTCGATCTATCAAACGTCATCACCCGAGCAGATCCGCCACGTAGTCGCCGATGCCGGCGCCAAGGTCGCGATCGTCGAGTCAGAGTTCCTCGAGGTCTTCAACGAAGCGCGGGGGGACCTGCCCGAGGTCGAGAGCCTGATCGTGATCGACGGATCCGGCGGCGACCACACGCTCGAGTCGCTGGAGCAGGTCGACCCAGACTTCGACGTCAGCGAGTCGGTCGCGGCGGTCGACGCCGACGACCTGCTGACGCTGATCTACACCTCGGGTACGACGGGGCCGCCCAAGGGGGTTCAGCTCACGCATCGGAATTTGATGAGCCTGACCGCGGGCGTGGAGGACATAATCCACTTCCCCGAGCGCGGGGCGAAGGTGATCTCGTGGTTGCCCGCGGCCCATATCGCCGAGCGCGGAGCGCACTACTACCTGCCGGTGATCCGCGGCTGCTCGGTGACAATCTGCCCCGATCCACGCCGGATCGTCGAATGGCTGCCGAAGGTGCGCCCGACATGGTTCTTCGCCGTGCCGAGAATCTGGGAGAAGCTCAAGGCCGGCCTCGAGGCGAAGATGTCGGCGATTCCGGGAGACGACGGCGACAAGGCGCGCGCCGGGCTCGAAGCGGCGCTGAAGAAGGTGCGGCTGGAACAGGCCGGTGAGGAGGTGCCCGAAGAGCTCGCGGCCGGCGTGGCCGCTGCCGACGAAGCAATGTTCTCGCATCTTCGCAGCGCGCTTGGCCTCGATGAGGCAATCGCCGTCAACGTCGTAGGATCGCCAACGGCGGTCGAGGTGTTGACCTTCTTTCACGCGATCGGGGTTCCGATCGGCGAACTCTGGGG
>JBKJXG010000157.1:0-3034 GCA_046716525.1 Solirubrobacterales bacterium | reverse complement strand
GAGCGCGAGAACTCGTCGAAGCGTTCGGTGATGTAGGTCGACAGCGCTTTGCCGTTCGGGCGGCTCTTCGAGGCACGGCCGTTGCCGTTCGAGCGCGTAGTGGTGACAGCGGCGGGGCGGGTCTTCGTTGCGGTCTTGCTCACGGCGGGTGTTTTCGCTTCGCCTCGAGCTTTTCCTTTTCCGATGCCCGTCGATGCAAGCAAGGTCAGCAATATGGTTGCTGACCTATCTGGCTACTGATAGAGCAGGAAGTCTGGCTGAGGCTCCAGCGCGAGCACCTCGGCCGGGCGCATCAGGGGCGTGTCTCGCGAGTAGAAGAGCGAGAAGCCGCTGGGAAGCGCCGGAGCGCTCAGCGATGCGTAGCCGGCGGCCTTGGGCCCGGGCGAGCCGATGCCGTCGAAGTTGAGGAAGGGCTGCACGCCTGGGCGGGTGCGGATCTTGGTCCGGGCTCGGACGCTGCCCTGGCGAAACTGGTGTACGGCGAGCAGCTTCGCCGGCAGGTCGTTGGCGGCAACGATCTTCTGCATCTCCTTCGAAACACGATTGACCTCCCGGGCGAAGACCTTGCCATTGGTCTGGCCCGGGATGCCGCGCCTGCCGACGTTCCACTCGGCATCGATACCGATATCGACATCGGGCTGGGCGATCCACTCGCCGAGCTCGCGCAGCTCCTTGACGAATTTCGAGCGACCCGGCTGAATGTCGAGCATCAGCCGGGCACCGATCGCCCGCGCCTGTTCGAGATAGATCGCGATTACGTCGTCGTCCTGGCGCGTGCGGTAGAGCCCGTCGGGCCCACCGCCGGCTGTCGCGAAAACGGAAACGAGGTCGAAGGATCCAACCACAGGGCGGTCACCGAGCTCGACGTAGGGCGCCGATTGAGCTGCGAGCTTGTCCGAGGCGGCCTCGGGCGAGTTGCGGCCGAGAACGGTCGCGCCCATCTGCGGCGCTCCGTAGAAGGACACGATTCGCGTCGCGGGGAAGACCGGCGTGACGACGATCGGGCCTCGCACGCGAGCTGGGGACCGCGAGGGCAACCCGGGCTGGCTTCGCAGGAACCGCTCGGTGGCAGCGTGAAGCTGATTGTGTGTCGGCAGCGTCGAAGTCCCGGTCGAGACCGAGTAGACGTCGCGAGCCTCGGCGCCGGCGACTCCAGCGCCGATCGAGATTGCCGCGCCCAGGATCGCGCCGACCGTTGATCTGCGTCGGTTCACCACCTCTGCCAACAAGCTACGCGGCGAAAGGGTGCGGTCCTTCAACCACGGTAGATGCAGCGCCAGCGAAGCGATCCGGGTGGCGGCCCGCACGCTCTTGAGGCTGGCTCGAGCCGGCGTTAGCCTTGGGATGGATGACCACCCTCGAGCAAGTCGCCCAGGAGTTGCAGGCGCGGCTCATCGGCAGCTGGCAGGGACGCGCGCGGCTGTGGTTCGAGCCCGGTGACCCCACGTACGACGAGAAGGTGGAGGGAGATGTGGCCGCGATCGCCGCCGGCCGCTGGGCGCGCCACGATTACTCGACCGTGATCGATGGCCGACTCGAGCACGGCAGCGCCTTGATCGGCTTCGTCGCCCCCAAGCGCATCTGGCAGATCGCCTGGGTCGACAGCTTCCACACCTCTTCCGGCGGCGTCATGCTGAGCGAGGGGCAGACGACCGAGATCGATGTCGCGGTCCACGCGCTTGGCTCCTACGAGGCCGGCGACGGTCCGCGTTGGGGATGGCGCACCGAGTACGAGCCCACCGATGACGGTCTGGTCGTGCGTCACTTCAACGTCAGCCCAGCAGGCGAGGAAGGCCTGGCAGTTCAGTTCGACTACGAGCGCCGGTAGCGATGTCCGATCACCAGATCCGGCTTGCCGGGGTCGACGACGCCCCCGACGTCGCGCGGCTACTGCACGACTTCAACACCGAGTTCGACGATCCGACGCCTGGCGTCGCCGAGCTCACCGTCCGCGTGCGGCGGCTGATCGACGAGGGCGAGGCGACGGTCGTGCTCGGCGGCGAGAGGCCCGATTCGATTGCTGTCCTGCGCTTTCGGCCGTCGCTGTGGGTCGACTCGCGAGATGCCTATCTCGAGGAGCTCTACGTTGCGCCCGAGCGCCGCGGCGAGGGACTCGGCCGCGCCGTGCTCGATGCGGCGCTGGCGGTCGCCCGTGACCGTGGCGCCGGCCGCATCGAGCTCGGAACCGACGAAGACGACACCGCGGCCAGGGCCCTTTACGAGAGCTCTGGGTTCACGAACCTCGACGACGGGATGCAGATGCTCTATTACGAGCGCGATCTCTGAGTCGAACCCGCTCGCGACGCCGATCAGGCGCCCGCGTGTGCGTCGATCACGGAGAGGACGTTGCCGGCCGGATCCTTGAACCATGCGATCAGCGGCCCGCCGCCACGAAAGACGCCCTGCTCGTCGGTCTCGGTCTCGGTGCCCTCGTAACGCTCGAAGCTGACGCCGCGCTCGGTCAGCGACCGGACCGTGGCTTCGACGTCATCGACCGGGAAGTTGAGGATCGTGAAGCTCGCCGGCTCATGGGCGTCGCCCTTCGGGTAGACGAGGACATCGCGATCGCCGGCGATGTGCAGCACCAGCATCCCGGTTTCGTCCTCGTCGGACACGTTGACGCCGAGCGTCTCGCCGTAGAACTTCCTCGCCGCGGGCACGTCGTCTACTGAGAAGCCGCTGAAGGCCTTCGTGTTCTCGAACATGGTTTCCGCCTCCTTCGAGGCGCTCGCCTCGTTGATGGTTCGAAATAGAGACCCGCTGTGACGCGAGAACTCATCGGTCACGGGTAGAGCCTGACATCTGACCGACCCGGTCGTTTCCACCTCAACACAATGCAAAGGAGCTACGGAATGCACAGAATTCACTCCGCGAGGGCAGCGCTGGCAGCGCTGGTTGTCGCGATCGGAGTCGGGACGATGATGCCCTCGGTCGCCGCAGCCGCTACCGCCGACGTCTCGATCGTCAAGACCGACAACGCGGACCCGATTTCCGAAGGCAGCGAGTTGACCTACACGCTCGCGGTCGCCAACGC
>JBKJXG010000156.1:0-8468 GCA_046716525.1 Solirubrobacterales bacterium | reverse complement strand
CGTTCGACGCTCGCCGCGATGCGAGCCCTCGGCGCCGAGGTCGAAGGGATCGATGGCGCGAGCGGCAGCGAGCGCCAAGCTGTTGGGCAGTTCATGCCGCTCGACCTCGGTATCCGCGGGGTGGGTCTGCGGGGCGCGCACCCCGCGGTCATCGATGTCGGTAATGCGGGCACCTTGTTACGGCTGATCTCTGGCTGGCTTGCCGGGCAACCGCAGGGCGAGTGGACGCTGGACGGCGATGAGTCGATCCGCCGCCGGCCGGTCGACCGTATCGCCGAGCCGCTGACGCAGATGGGCGCGCAACTCGTCGCGCGCGACGACCGCTTCACGCCGATGACGATCCGTGGGGCCGAGCTTCACGCCATCGACTACCGCCTTCCCGTCGCCAGCGCCCAGGTCAAGTCCTGCATTCTGCTCGCGGGCCTGCTCGCCGATTCGCCGACGAGCGTGATCGAGCAGCATCCGACCCGCGACCACACCGAGCGCATGCTGCGCAGCGCCGGGGCAACGGTTCGAACCGAGAACGCCTCGACGCCGGTGACGGTCCGCGGCGCGATGCCCGCGCTACGGGTGACCGTGGAGCCCGCGCAGTCACTCGAGCTCGGCGAGCTCACCGTTCCGGGCGATTTCTCCTCCGCGGCCTTTTTCATCGTCGCCGCCGCGATCGTCAAGGGCAGCCAGGTGCGCATCGAGGGAGTCGGCATCAACCCGGGGCGGATCGGGCTGCTCGGCGTCTTGAACCGGATGGGGGCAGCGCTCGAGGTGATCGAGACCAAGGCCGCCGGCGGCGAGCCTGTGGCCACGCTCGTCGCGCGATCGGGTCCGCTTCAGTCAGCTCGAGTCGGCGCCGGCGAGATCCCGCTGGTGATCGACGAGCTGCCGATCCTGGCGCTTGCGGCCTGCTTTGCCGACGGTGAGACCGTGGTTTCGGGGGCCGAGGAGTTGCGCCACAAGGAGTCGGACCGGATCGCGACCGTCGTCGCCGGGCTCGGCGGTCTCGGGGCCGAGATCGAGGCGACCGAGGATGGCTTCGTCGTCGCCGGGGGTGGCGGCCTGCGTGGCGGCATGCTGGACTCAGCCGGCGACCATCGCCTGGCGATGATGGGGGCGATCGCGGGACTTGCTTCGCGGGAAGGCGTCGAGGTCACCGGCTTCGATGCCGCCGCAGTCAGTTACCCGGGCTTCGACGACGATGTGAGCTCGCTACGCGCAACTGAGGCAGGGCCGAGATGAGTGAGATGGAGCAGCGCATGCTGCGCGGCGAGCTCTACCGCGGCGACGGAGAGCTCCTGCGCCAGCTCGACGAGGCCGGCTTGCGGGTCGAGCGCTACAACGCGATCACGCCTGACGATCGCGAAACGCTCGATCGAGCGCTGCGGGAGTTGCTCGAAGACGTCGGCGCCGGGGTCGTCGTCAAGCAGCCGTTTCGCTGCGATTACGGGCGCATCAGCATCGGTGCCGGCACTTTCGTCAACTACGACTGCCTCTGTCTCGACTCGGCGCCGATCCGGATCGGCGCCGCGTGTCAGATCGCGACCCGCGTACAGCTGCTGACGGCAACTCACCCGATCGATCCCGAGCCGCGGCGACAGGGCTGGGAGTTGGCTCAGCCGATCACGCTCGGCGACAACGTCTGGCTCGGCGGCGGTGTGACCGTCTGCCCCGGAGTGACGATCGGCAGCGACACCGTCGTCGGTGCGGGCGCGGTGGTCGTCGCCGACCTGCCGGCGGGCGTAGTCGCGGTCGGCAACCCGGCGCGGGTGCTGCGCGAGATCTGATCGCCGTGCTCAGATTGGGCGGACCTGGCCCAGCGGTGGGCCCTCCGGTCCCTTGTCCCAGTCGATCGCGATCCTCGCCTGGTCGGCGGGATCGATCATCACCGCCAGCTCCACTCCGGGTTCGAGCTGTGCGGCGGCCGGCACCAGGTACTCGTTGGCGACGCGGTAGGGATCGCGTGTTCGAGGGTGCACCTCGAGGTCGAGCATGAGGTTGAAGTAGGTGGCGCCACGCTCAGGCGTCCCCATCTCACGGATGATCGCCGTCCCAGGGATGCCGTTGGCGAGGATCTCGGGTGCCGCGGCCTGCTGAGCGTTGATGTCCTCGACCGCCTCGCGCGCCTGCCCGATCATCTCGCCCATGCTCGGCGTCGGCGTGTTTCGCTTCAGCTCCTGAGCTTCGCGGGTGAGCTGGAACAAGTCCTTGAAGATGCCCATCAGCCGTCGCCGCTTTCCTGGCTCGGATGGCCCTCGCCAGGCCAGGGCGAGAGCAGAAGCAGCATCCGCGAGTCCTCGATCGCCGCAACTTCATGGCGCTCGTTGGGATCGAAAGCGGCGAGGAATCCGATCTCGCCCGTGACCGATTCCCCTCCGGGCTCCGAGATCTGGACTTTGCCCGAGACGACGACGAGCCAGGCACGCTCGTGGACCTGATGTTCGGGAAGCCGTTCTCCGGCCAGCAGGTGCAGGGCGATCACCCGGCCCTCGTCATCCGACGTGAGTACCTGCGGTTGTTGGGGTTGGACGTCCAGCGCGGCGGTATCCCAGGTCTGCATGGCCCAACCCTATATTCACCGGGCAGATGGTGATCGCAATCGACGGCCCTGCCGGGGCCGGCAAGTCAACTGTTGCGCGCGGCGTCGCCGCCACGCTCGGCCTTACGTACCTCGATTCCGGGGCGATGTATCGGTGCGTCGCCCTGGCGGCGATCCGAGCCGGCATCGAGGTCGACGACCCTGCCGCCGTCGGCGAGCTCGCCGAGCGCGTCGAGATCGATTTCAACGAAGGCTCGGTCTGCCTCGACGGCGAGCAGGTCGAGGATCTGATCCGCTCGCCCGAGGTGACGGCGGTGGCGTCGCGAGTTTCGGTCCACCCACGGGTGCGTGCGGCGATGGTCGCGCGCCAGCGCCGGCTGATCGCCGGTTCGGACTACGTGGCCGAGGGCCGCGACATCGGCACTGTCGTCAGCCCCGAGTCGCCGCTGAAGGTGTTCCTGAGCGCCAGCGACGAGGAGCGGGCAGGTCGGCGAGCGGCGCAGACCGGCGAGGCGACCTCCGCCGTGCTCGCCGCCCAGCGCGAGCGCGATGCCCGCGATCGTGGCCGTGACCACGGCGCACTTCGTGCCGCCGACGACGCCGTCGAGCTCGACACCACCGGGTTCACGATCGACGAGGTGGTCGCCCGCGTCGTCGTGCTCGCCCGCGAGCGTGGTCTCGCCCCCGTTCGCCGATGAGCCGCCTGCCACGGATCGCGATCGTCGGCTTCCCCAACGTCGGCAAGTCGACATTGGTGAATCGTCTCGTCGGCGGCCGTGAGGCGGTCGTCCACAAGCAGGCGGGCGTCACCCGAGATCGCAAGGCACTCGAGTGTGAGTGGAACGGGGTTCGCTTCGAGCTCATCGACACAGGTGGCGTCGACCTCGCCGCCGAGGACTCGCTCTCACGCGCGATTCAGGATCAGGCCCGCCAGGGAATCGCCGATGCCGATGTCGTCGCGATCGCGATCGATACGCGTGCGGGCCTGCGCCCTGGCGACGCCGAGGTCGCTGACATCCTGCGGCGCTCCGACGTCCCCGTGGTCGTAGTCGCCAACAAGGTCGACTCCGCCACCGAGGAGCCGCTGGTCGCCGACCTCTATGCGCTCGGCCTCGGCGAGCCGATGGCGGTCTCGGCCACCCACGGCCGCGGCACCGGAGACCTCCTCGACCGCTTCGTCGAGGTCCTCCTCGAAGCCCGTCCCTCCGCCAGCCCGGCCGAAACGTCGGGTACTCGTGCCGCAGGCGAAGCCGAGGAGGCGAGAAGCGTTGTCTCGATTGCGGTGATCGGTCGCCCGAACGTGGGCAAATCGTCGCTCGTCAACGCTTTCTTGGGCACCGAGCGCGTGATCGTCTCCGAGATGGCTGGGACGACCCGCGACGCGATCGATACGCCGCTCGAGTTCGCCGGCCGCGCCCTGACTTTGATCGACACCGCGGGTATCCGACGCCGGACCAAGGTCGCCGGCACGGTCGATTACTACGCCCAGCTGCGCTCCGAGCGTGCCGCCGAGCGTGCCGATGTCGCCGTGCTCGTTTGCGATGCGACCGAGGGGATCACGGCGGAGGACCTGCGCATTGCCGACCTGGCAATGAAGACCGGCTGCGCAAGCTTGGGCGCCCTGAACAAGTGGGACGTCGGCGAGGTCGACCTCGAGGATGCCCGCGCCCAGCTTGCCAAGCGCGTCCGCCAGCGCCCACCCGTGATCGCCTGTTCGGCGACCAGTGGGCGCGCGGTGCCGAAGCTGCTCGAACGTGCGATCGAGCTCGCCGATAAGCGCGCCCAGCGCACCCCGACGCCGGAGCTGAACCGTTTCGTCGGCGAGGTCGTCGCCACCCATCCGCCACCCCAGCGCCGGGGCAAGCGGCTACGCCTCTACTACTCGGCTCAGGTCGGGGTGCGTCCGCCGCGCATTGCGATCCAGGTCAACGATCGCCGCCTGATCACTCGCGATTGGGCCTATCACCTGGAGAATCGCATCCGCGAGCACTACAGGCTCGAGGGCGTTCCGCTGGTGATCGATTTCGTTCCCAAGAAGCAACGTGAGCCGCGGGAGGGCCGCAGGCAGCTATAACCGCGGGGTGGCTGAGGGAGCGATCAAACGCCGGCTGCGAAGCGCGCGGAGCACGGTCGGGCGCGCGGCCCGCGGCGTGTTGCGGCTGCCGCGTGCAACCGCGGGCGCCGCCCGTGGGTTCTGGAGCGACCTCTCGGTCATCACCAGGCGTCGGCTGGTCGCCGCGCTCGCCGTCTTCGCGATGCTGGTCGCTTTCGTCACGCTCGCGGTGCCGAACCTGCCGTGCCAGTTTCCCGGTGGTGACTCGTGTCCGCCGCCCGACGACGCCCTGGAGCTCGTTCCCGCGGACGCCCTGGCCTATGTGCATGCCAACCTCGATCCCGACGAGGAGCAATACGTAGCGGCAACCGAGATCGCTGACCTCGTGCCCAACCTCAGCAGTCAGCTGGGGGGGCGAGCCGTGGCGGAGCTGCCGGGCGCCGACGCGATCGCGCCGGAGTTCGAGCGCGACGTTCGTCCCTGGTTCGGGGGCGAGGCGGCGGTCGTCGTCGTCGGCGGCGTCGCAGATGCGCCCGAGCAGATCGTCTTGCTCGAGGTTGCCGATGCCGACGGCGCCAGCGACTTCGCGACCGAGCTCGCCGGCGCGACGGACGAAACCGAGGAGTACCGCGGTACCCAGCTGGGCGGCGATGGTGTGGGTCTCGCAACCGCAAGGCTCGAGGACTTCCTTGCGATCGGCCGCAGCGATGGCATCCGGGCGCTCATCGACGTCGCCACGGGCGCCGAGGGCGTTACCTCGCTGGCCGACGACCCGGCTGCCGACGAGCTGCGCGACGAGCTGCCCGACCACACGCTGATCGACGCCTACCTGTCGCAAGAGGGTGTCAGTGAGCTGGTCGGAGACTCGCGCGGCATCGAGAGCTCTTTGGCTCCGATCATGGCCCCCGGTACGAGCACCGGCGCCGTGGCTTCTGTGAGCGCCGCAGACGGAGCGCTCGAGCTCTCCGTGCGCAGCGCTCTCGATACCGCGGCGGCCGAGGCCGAACCCCCGTTCTTCGCCGCCTTCCCACCATTCGAGCCTAAGATTCCAGCGCGGTTGGCCGCTGACGCGCTCGGCTATCTCGGTTTCGGTGATCCAGCGACAACCGTTCAGGCACTGTTGGGACAGGCGGCCGCGCAGGCACCCGCGATCGTCTCGGGATTCGAGGACCTCGCGCGCGACCTGCGCGAGCAGGGCGGCGTCGACCTCGAGGGCGATCTGCTTGCGGGCTTGGGAAGCGAGGCCGCGTTCGCCGTCGAGCCCCGCAGCGGGGACTTCGACCTTCCCTACCTCGAGTTCGTCGCCGACGGCGTCGACGAGGACGAGGCCCGCCGTGCGCTTGCAGCTCTTCAGGGCCCGCTCGCCGACGCGGTCGATCCCGGCAGCGGCCTGCAGGCGCCGGTCTTCGACGAAGACGAGATCGAGGGCGTCGAGGTGCGCACTCTGCGGCTCTCACCTGCGGTCGAGCTCGCCTTCGCGGTGTTCGACGGTCTCGCGGTCGTGGCCACCGACCCGCAGGGGATCGAGCGCCTGGCCGGTACCGAGGGCGGGCTCGACGAGTCAGCGCTGTTCGCCCGGGCCACCGATGAGTTCCCCGACGAGGTCTCTATGCAGGGTTTTTTCGATCTTGGCCAGCTCGTCAGCACCGGTGAGAACCTGGGGCTCGCCGAGGATCCCGTCTACGCCGCGTTCGCGGGCGAGTTTCGCCGCCTCGACGCTTTCGCGTTCGCGGTCAGCGAGGATGAGTCGCTGCTGATCAGCGACGCCAAGCTCGTCTTCGACGAATAAGTAACCTGGCGCGGCTATGAATGACACCTACCTCTTCACCTCCGAGTCGGTCACCGAAGGTCACCCTGACAAGGTCGCGGACCAGATCTCAGACGGCGCCCTGGACGCCGTCCTCGCCGACGACCCCTACGCCCGCGTTGCCTGCGAGACGCTGGTCAACACCGGGCTCGTCGTCGTCAGCGGCGAGATCTCGACCGAGACCTTCGTCGACATCCAAGACGTCGCCCGCGAGACGATCAGAAAGATCGGCTACATCGATGCCGACCTCGGCTTCTCAGCCGACTCGGCCGCCGTCTTGAACGCGATCGACAAGCAGTCGCCGGACATCGCCCAGGGCGTCGACGAGGCACTCGAGCATCGCTCGGGCGCCACCGACGGCGACGAGCTCGACCTAGCCGGCGCCGGTGACCAGGGAATGATGTTCGGCTATGCCTCCAACGAGACGCCCGAGCTGATGCCGCTGCCGATCTCACTCGCCCACCGTCTCGCCCGCCAGCTGGCGAAGGTGCGCCACGACAAGGACGTCGCCTACCTGCGCCCCGACGGCAAGACCCAGGTCACGGTGCGCTACGAGGACGGCCGACCGGTGGAGATCGTCAAGGTCCTGATCTCGAGCCAGCACGAAGACGGTGTCGATGCCAAGCGCATCCGCGAGGACCTGTGGCAGGCGGTGATCGAGCCGGTTCTGCCGCGAGAGCTCTATGACGCTACGGAGCTGAACAGCGCCGACAACCTCTTGATCAACCCCACCGGGCGCTTCGTCATCGGCGGGCCCGTCGGCGACGCCGGGCTCACGGGGCGCAAGATCATCGTCGACACGTACGGCGGAATGGCGCGCCACGGCGGTGGCGCCTTCTCGGGTAAGGACCCCTCCAAGGTCGACCGCTCGGCCGCCTACGCGGCGCGCTGGGTTGCGAAGAACGTCGTCGCCGCCGGCCTTGCCGAGCGCTGCGAGCTCCAGGTCGCCTACGCGATCGGCGTCTCCCACCCCGTCAGTGTCATGGTCGAGACCTTCGACACCGAGATCATCTCGCGGGCCCGGATCACGGAGCTCGTCGCAGAGCATTTCGACCTGCGCCCCGGCTCGTTTCGAGCCGAGCTCGACCTGCACCGCCCGATCTATCAGCAGACGGCCGCATACGGCCACTTCGGGCGCGAGGAGGCGGACTTCACCTGGGAGCGCACCGACAAGGCCGCGGCGCTTGCGGAGGCAGGCGGGGTCGCGGCCGTGGGCAGCAGCAACTAGGCCGGCGGCGGCTCGCGGCGCGCCTGGTCGCCGAGCCCGGCGGGTTCCCCATGCCGGGTTGCCTCGTCGACCATGTGAACGACATCGGCTGGATCGGCGACCCCGGCGAAGACGAAGTTGTAGTCGTCACCGGCGGCGGTGTCGAAGTCGACATCGCCGACCTGGAGCAGGCGCTGGATCACACCCTGGTTGTAGTTGACGTTCTGGACGCGCTCGAGCCGAGTCTCCTGAATCGTGCGCGAGACGATGCCGCGCTTGATGTGAAGACGCCGATCGGTGATCGTGTAGTTCGTCGCGACCCGTTTGACGAAGCCGATCAGGATCGTCAGCGCGACGCCGACGAGGGCGATGATCGTGACCAGCCCAGTGTCGGTCTCGTCGCCGATCGCCCCGGTCGCGAGGGCGACGAGCAGGCAGACCACCGCGGTGACGGCGAGGCCCTTGACGTAGAAGTCGAGAATCGCCCGCCATGAGGGGTGTCCCTCGTAGAGAACCTGCTCACCGGGGTGCAATTTGGGCGCCACGCGCGCCAGTCTAACCGCCGCGCTTCGCCCTAGCCTGGACCCGATGTCGTCGACGATCGCCAAGGTCGAGCCCTTGACAACGGCCCGCGCGCTGCGCGGGCCGTTCGACTACCTGCTGCCCGAGCGCCTGGGCGAGGTCGAGGTCGGAACCGTGCTCGAGGTTCCGTTCGGTCACCGCCGCATTCTCGGCGTGGTTGTCGAGCTCGCCGAGCGCAGCGCGCTGGCGCCCGAGCGCCTGGCCGAGCCGATCGCCGCCCTTGCGGCTGGTGCGCCGGCCGACCTCGTCCGGCTCGGCCTCTGGGTCGCCGAGCAGTACTGCTCGACAC
>JBKJXG010000155.1:0-9524 GCA_046716525.1 Solirubrobacterales bacterium | reverse complement strand
TGCGGGGGGTGGGGGCGTCGTCTCGGACTGGTGCGGCACGGTAAGCGTGGTGGGCGGCGCGGGCTCGGTTTGGCTGCCGCACGCGGCGATCGCCGGCGCCGCGGTCGCCGCGACGACCGCGAGCAGGATCCGCCGGCGTGTACTCAAAAACATCGTCGTGCAGCCATCACCCTCCATTTTGCTCGGGAAGCGCGGTTGCAGTTGCGCCGTTTCGTTAGCGTCCACTAACACATTCAGCTAGCCTTCTCGGACCACGCGGTGGCAAGGGACCACCGCAGAGAACGTTGCATCGGGTGGACGCACGCGGCACACGCAGGAGTGGTGCGCACGCCGGAGAAAGAGGGCACCGCATGCCACTTCTAACTCGCAGATCGAATCGGGCCCGCAGCCGTGCTGAGGCGAAGCACCCTCGCTCGTCGCGCAAGGCGCCGGCCCCGGATCGCTCGAACCAGCCACCGATCATCACCGTCAGCGACGCCACCGTCGTCTACCCGGGTGGCCACGTCGCGCTCGAGCGCCTCTCGCTCGAGATCGATCGTGGCGAGTTCGCCTTCATAACCGGACCCCCCGGATGTGGCAAGTCGACGCTGATCAAGATGCTGATCCGTGAGATCGAGCCGAAGGCCGGCAAGGTCGAGATCGCCGGCAAGGACATCAACGCGATGGCCGCCGACCGAACTCCGTATCTGCGTCGGCGCATCGGCACCGTGTTTCAGGACTTCAAGCTGCTGCCGAACCGCACGGTGTACGACAACGTCGCTTACGCGCTGCAGGTGATCGGCGAGCCTCGCTCGCAGATTCGCAGGAAGGTCCCCGAGATCCTGCGCCTGGTCGGCCTTCAGGCAAAGATCCACAACTACCCCGACGAGCTCTCTGGCGGAGAGCAGCAGCGCGTCGCGATCGCTCGTGCCTTCGTCAACCACCCCCCGCTTCTGCTCGCCGACGAGCCCACGGGCAACCTCGACCCGGTCACCTCGATCGGGATCATGCAGCTGCTTTACCGGATCAACCGCACCGGCACCACCGTCCTCGTCGTCACCCACGACCGCGAGATGGTCGACAAGATGCGCCGCCGCGTCATCGCCCTCGAGGAGGGCCGCCTGATCCGCGACCACAAGGAAAGCGGATACCACGACGAGTCGACAAAGGAGTTTGCGGCGCGCGTTCGCGCCGAGATGGGCGTCGACCAAGGCGACGCCAACGGTCGGGCCGGCGACGACTTCTTCGGATTCGAGCACTAGGTGCTCATGGGCCGCATCGGCTTCTTCTTGTCCGAGGCTTTCCGCGCGCTTCGCCGCAGCGCCGCTCCAAGCGTCGCCGCGATCGTGACGATCGTCGTCACGACGCTGCTGCTGGGCGTGTTGGTCCCCGTGCTGCGTGCCAGCGAGTCGAAGGCAAGCGAGGTGCGTGAGCAGATCGGGCTCAAACTCTTCCTCTACAACGACGCTTCGCGGGCGGAGATCGACTCGTTGCAGGCGAAGCTCGAGGGCGTGCCTCACGTCGAGGGCGTCACCTTTTGCTCGCCCGAGTGCGCGAAGAAGGAGCTCGCCGGTGAGCTCAAGGGTGACCTCCGAGGCTCGATCGAGGAGCTCAACTCGAACCCGCTGCCACCATCCTTCGACCTCGGCCTCGACGACCCCAACAACCTCGAATCGGTGCGTGCCGCGCTGCTGCCCACCAACAGCGCCGGCAAGCCGACTCCAATCAGCGCCGCCATCGACCCGCCGATCGGAGACAGCCGCGAGCAGGCGAACCAGATCCGTGAGGTCACCGGCGCAGTCAAGATCGTTCTGCTCGTGATCGCGGGTCTGCTCTTGGTCGCCTCGCTGCTGCTCGTCGCCAACACCATCAGGCTCTCGATCTACGCTCGTCGCCGCGAGGTCGAGGTGATGCGGCTGGTCGGCGCGACCAATTGGTTCATCCGCTGGCCGTTCATGATCGAGGGCGTGATCGTCGGTCTGATGGGAGCCGGGATCGCCGTAGGCCTACTCTTACTGGGCAAGGTCACCATCGTGGATCCACTCGCAGACGACTTCGCCCTCGTAGACAACCTCTCGACCACCGGCTTCGTGCCTTTGGTCGCGATGCTCGTCGCCGCCGCGGTGCTCGTCTCCGCAGCCGGCAGCGGCATCACCTTGCGCCGCTTCCTGCGAGTGTGAGGCCGCCCGACCGGGGCGCTTCCGGCTCCGGCGTCGTCACCGGCCTGGTCATCGGCCTCGTGATCGCGGCCGCGATTGGGGTGCTCACGGGCGTGCTCACGGGCGAGGACTCCGACACCGCGGTTCTCCAGGCCCAGGAAACGATCGAGGCGAACTACTTCGAGGCGGTCGAACCCACCGAGCTCGAGGACGCCTCGATCGCCGGCATGGTCCGTGAGATCAAGCAGCGCTATGAGGACCGCTTCTCCCATTACTTCACCGCCGACCAGCTCGAGGACTTCGAGGCGGCGACCTCGGGGTCGTTCACAGGCGTCGGCCTGACCGTCAGCGAGATCCCCAAGGGGCTGCGAGTCGCGACGGTCTATCCGGATACCCCGGCAGAGGAGGCAGGTCTGCAGGAGGGCGACCTGATTACCGCTGTCGACGGCAAGACGATCGCTGGGGTCTCCTCCGAGGTATCGACCGCAAGGATCAAGGGCCCACCCGGCAGCGAGGTCGAGATCACAGTCGAGCCGGTGAACGGCGGGCGCGCCAACGACCTGACGCTGGAACGGGCCGAGGTGCGCATTCCCGCGGTCGACGGTGAGATCCGTCGCACCGACGACGGTCGCGAAATCGCCTATGTGCGCTTTGCGACCTTCAGCGAAGGCGCGCATGGCGAACTGCGCGAGACCGTCGATCGTCTCTACCGCGCCGGCGCCGAAGGTCTGATCATCGACCTGCGCGGCAACGGCGGCGGTCTGCTCAACGAGGCGGTGCTCTCGTCGAGCATCTTCGTCGAGGACGGCGAGGTCGTCTCGACGCGCAGCCGCACCCGTGGCGAGCGCTCATACGAGGCCGTCGGCGAGGCGATCGACCCGCGTCCGACCGTCGTCTTGGTCAATCGCGACACGGCCTCGGCCTCGGAGATCCTCACCGCCGCGCTGGAGGTCTACGACCTCGCCGAGGTGGTCGGCACTCGCACCTTCGGCAAGGGCACGTTTCAGGAAGTACTGCCGCTGGAGGCGGGCGGGGCGCTCGACCTGACGATCGGTCAGTACCTGACCGCCGATGGCACATCGCTTGCGGGAAAGGGAATTTTGCCCGACGTCCGTGTCGAGGACGATCCCAAGACCGAGGAAGACGACGAGGCATTCGAGCGCGCCGCGGAGGTCCTCGCCCGGGAGCTGGACGCCGAGTCGTCCAGCTAGGTGGAACGTTCTGCATTGAGCTCGGCCGCCTTCGTCGCATCGGTCGCTCGTCGGGGCCGCTTCCTCGTCGCCGAGCCGCTGTTCGAGCGGGCGCCCCAGCTCCCGCTCGCCGGCGGTCCCGCGCGCGTGCGCGGAGGCGAGATGGTCTTGGCCGAGCCGCGCGGCAACGGCGCCCGCGTGCTCGAGCTGCTCGGCGATCCTCAGAACGCGCGCGAGGTCGCTTCAGCTCTGCTCAGCGAGCGCGGGCTCGATCGCGGTTTCGACGCAGCGCTCGCAGACGACGCTCGCGAAGCGGCAGTGTCCGCGCAGTCCGCCGATGCGGCCACCGAGCGTCGCGATCTCACGGCGCTCGACACGTTCACCGTCGATCCCGCGAGCGCTCGCGACTTCGACGACGCAGTCTCTGCGTCCGAGGACGGCGATGCGATCCGCCTCTGGATCCACATCGCCGATGTCGCCGCTCACGTGTGCCCAGGATCCCGCCTCGACATGGAGGCGGCGCACCGCGCCACCAGCGTCTACGTGCCGGGTTCCGTCGAGCCGATGCTGCCACCCGAGCTCTCCGACGACGCCTGCAGCCTCGCCCCCGGGGCCGTGCGCCTCGCGGTCACGGCCGAGATCGTGCTCTCACTCGACGGCACGCCGCGTTCGGCGAGCTTCTATCGCAGTCTGATCCGCTCCGACCATCGCCTTTCCTACGACGAGCTCGACGAGTACTTCGCCGGCCGCGCACAGCCGCCCGCGCTGATCGCGACGCCGCTCGAGCTCGCGCGCCGCGCTTCCGCTGCCCTACGCGATCGCCGCAAGCACACAGCGCTCGAGATCTCCACCACCGAGCCCGAGTTCCAGTTCGATGCCCAGGGCAATGTCGTCGCTGCGCACGGCGTCGAGCAGACCGAGGCCCACGGCCTGATCGAACAGCTGATGATCCTCGCCAACGAGCAGGTCGCTCAGGTGTGCGAACGCCGCGGCGTGCCGACTCTCTACCGCGTCCATGAGCGTCCGGACCCGGCACGGGTGGCGGTGATGGTGGAGAAGCTGGCCGCGCTGGATATCCCGACGCCGCCGCTCGGCGACCTGGAGAAGATGTCACCGACGGAGGCGGGGGAGCTCGCCGCTGCCGCGAGCCGCCTGGTGGCGCGCGAGGCCGAGCGTCGCGGGCATGGCCGCGCGGCGTATACATCGCTTGTGCTCCGCTCGCTGAAACCAGCCGTCTACATGCCCGAGAATCTCGGGCACGCCGGTCTCGGCAGCCCCGCGTATTGTCATTTCACCTCGCCGATCCGCCGCTACCCCGACCTGATCGCCCACCGGGCGCTGCTGTCGCTGATCGGCGCCGATGAGATCGAGCCCGAGCGCAGCGTGGTGCGCGATGCTGCGACTTGGTGCTCCGAGCGCGAGCGCGATGCGATGCGACTGGAGCGCGACGCCGACAAGGTGTGCGCCTCGTTCCTGCTCGAGCGCGAGCTCTACGAGGGCGACCCGCGCCGCGTCTTCGACGGTGAGGTGTCGGGCGTGATCTCGCCCGGGGCGTTCATCAGCTTCGGCGGCGAGCTGGGCGACGTCTACGAGGGTTTCCTGCCGGCGCGGCGGATTCGCGGCGAGCGCTTCGACCTCGACGAGACCGAAACCGCGCTCGTCGGCGGGCGCAGCGGCAGCCGCCTGCGCCTCGGCGACCCGATCAAGGTTCGCGTCGACGGCGTCGAGGCGCCGCGCGGCCGGATCGACTTGGTGCCGGCGGGGGAGGTCGGGCGATGAGCAAGAAGGGCAAGCGAAAGGCCGAAGCCGGCGATGTTGCAAGCAACCGCCGCGCTGCTCACAAATACGAGCTCGTGGAGCGCTTCGAGGCCGGTATCGAGCTACGTGGAAGCGAGGTCAAGTCGCTGCGCGAGGGCAAGACGAACATCGGCGACGCATATGCCTCGATCGACGACGGCGAGGTCTGGCTGCGAAATGCCCACATCCCCCCGTACGACCCGGCCAGCCTCGACAACCACGATCCCGAACGACCGCGAAAGCTTCTCCTTCATCGCTACGAGATCGAGCGCTTGATCGCTCGCATGCAGCGAAAGAACCTGACCATGGTCCCGACCCGGATCTACTTCAAGGGCTCGAGGGCGAAGGTCGAGCTGGCGCTGGCGAGGGGCAAGGAGCATGCTGATCGCCGGCGTGAGATCAAGGACCGCGACATCCAGCGCGAGGTCGAGCGTGACTTTCGCCAGCGACTGAAGTGAGCAGGAATTGTCGGCGCGGCGTAAAAACTTACGGTGATGCGCTCGTTCAAGCTCGAACGTTCGAAGAAATCAATGTCCGAAGAGCCGCCTCCGGCGGCTGTGCCCGACGCCGAAGCGCCGGCGCTTGCGCCGCCACCGGCTGAGAACGAGTCCGGCGCCATGAGCGAGGACGCCGAGCGCTCCCGGGCCGCCACCGAGCAGGCGCGCGAGCAAGGCGAACGCGACGATCCCGCGACGCCTGTGCCACCAGCGCCGACGGGTAAGGAGCCCTTCTTCGAGCGGCGCCGGCGCGAGCGCGGCGCTCGCAAGCTGGCCAAGGAGAACGCCAAGGCCGAAAAGCAGGAGCGCGCGCGACAGCCGGAGCCCGACACGGTGACGGCGGCGGCCGCGGCGCAGGCTGCCCGCGCCACCTCGCCGCCACCGGCTGCAGCCCAGGGGCTTGCAGCTGGGTCGTCACCGGCCCCTGGCCATGACCCCGATCACGATGCGATCCGCGAGGCAGCCGAGCGCGAGGCTCTCGCCAGGCTCGCCGAGGCCGAGCGGCGAAGCGACGCCGAGCACGAGCGCCCGCCAGAGCCCGTGAGCAGCGAGGCAGAAGAACACGTCGACCGGGCCCGGCTCGAGGCTGAGCAACGCCCGCCCGAGGCATCAGTGGGAATACCTTCCGAGCATGCCGCAGCTGGCCCCGGCCCAGAACCCGAGCCTTCAGTGGCCCAGTCCTCCGAGCCCAAGCGCGAGGCGCTGCTGGCGGAGTTGCGCGAGGCTGAGTCGAACTTGACGCAGAATCGAGAGCAGGAAGAGGAGCTGGCCCGCGAACTCGCTCTGACCGAGGAGCGTTTCGCCGAGAACAAGCGCTTGACCGACGACGCGCTCGAACGCGCCGCCGCGCGCCTGAACGAGATCGAAGCGCGCGCCGTGGCGGCAGAGAGGCGCGCCGAGCAGGCCGAGAAGCTGGCATCCGAGAAGGGCGAGGAGGTCAAGCGCACCGAGCGTCTGCGCGAGATGCTCGACCGGATCGCCGAGGCGGAAGAGCGCGCCAGTGCTGCAGAGCAGCGGGCGCGAATCGCCGTCGAGCGCGTCACCGCGCCGACGCCCGAGCTCGACGAGGCAGCCGCAATGCTCGGCCGACCCAGCGAGCCCGAGCCCTTCCAGGCCGAGCCAGAGACGGACTTCCGGGCCGAGCCCGAGCCCGAGCCCTTCCAGGCCCCGTCAAATACTGCCTTCCAGGCTGCGCCCGAACCGTTCTCGGCCGCGCCCGCAGAGCCTGCCTTCCAAGCTGCGCGCGAACCGTTCTCGGCCGAGCCAGAGACGGCTGAGCCTTTGCGCGAGCCGCCGGTCACCGATCCTCCGGCGCCGGTCTCGGCCGACGCTGAATCCGATCCCGACGGCACGCAGGCCCTGAGCGAAGGCGCTGCCGGTCCGGTTGCGATCAACACGGCCAGCTACGAAGAACTGCGAGCCCTCGGCCTCTCGGTCACTCAGACCGGGCGTCTTCTCGCACAGCGTGAGCGCAACGGCCGCTTCGAGTCGCTCGACGAGCTCGACGGCATCCCCGGCTTCCCGCAGTCGTTTCTCGACCAGCTCAAGCGCAAGCTCACGCTCTGACCAGGTCCTCGTGGCCTAGAGCCCGTACTTCTCGAGCAGGTTGAGCCAGACCTCGTTGCGCGTCGGAAAAGCGGGAACGGCGTGCCACAGCCGGTTCAGCGGGACCGCTGCGGTGACGGCGATCGTCGCTGCGTGCAGGGACTCGGCGATCTCGGGCCCGACGAAGGAGGCGCCGACGATTACGCCGCGATCCTCGTCGACGACGATGCGCGAGGTACCGGCGGCATTGCGACCGCGATAGCTCGCGCCGGCATTGCCCGAGGTCGAGACATCGACGGCGCGTGCCTTGATCCCGGCCTTCTCGGCCGCCTCCAGCGTCAGGCCAACCGCAGCGAGCTGCGGGTCGGTGAACACGACGCGGGGCGAGCCGGTCTTGTCCTCGGTCGCTGCCACGTCCTTGCCGAGGATGTGATCGGTTGCGATTCGCGCCTGGTACTTGCCCATGTGGGTGAGCAGCGAGCGTCCGTTGACATCACCGATTGCATACAGCCAGTCGCTCCCGCCGACGCGCATCTGGTCGTCGACGTCGAGGTAGCCACCGGGCTCGACTCCGGCTGTCTCGAGCCCGAGGTCGTCGGTGCGCGGCCGGCGCCCAACTGCGACGAGAAGCTCGTCGCCGCGGACCTCGTCGCCGCCTTCGAGGTGCAGCGAAACCTGGCCGCCGTCACCGCGAGAGGCTGCGATCGCCTTGATCCCGGTCCTGAGCTCGACACCTGCCTGCTCGAGCGCGGCCGCGATCTCCTCGCCGGCGAAGGGCTCCTCGTTGAACAAGATCCGCTCCTCGGCCTCGACCAGGGTGACGCTGGAGCCCAGGCTCGACCATGCCTGCGCCATCTCGACGCCGACGACGCCACCGCCGAGGATCAGCAGCCGCTGCGGAACCTGCTTCGCGGTCGTCGCTTCCCGGTTCGACCACGGCGCCGCCTCCGCAAGGCCCTCGATCGGCGGCACAGCGGCGGTCGTGCCGCAGGCGATCACGACCGCCTTACGCGCCTTCAGCGTGTCCGTGCCTGCCGTCACCTTGCGCTCACCCGCGAGTTCGCCGCGGGCCCGAAACAAAGCGATCCCACGCGACTCGAGCCAGGGGAGCTGGCCGGAGTCATCGAGATCGTGAATGACCTCGTCGCGGCGCGCCAGCACCAGCTTCGGGTCGAGCTTTCCCGTGACCATCTCGCGCACGCCCGCCGTGCGCGAGATCTCGGCCAGCAGCTCGGCCGGGCGCAGCAGCGCCTTCGAGGGCATGCAGGCGTAGTAGGAGCACTCGCCGCCGATCAGATGCTGCTCGACCACGGCTACCTCGAGGCCGTGGTCGGCAGCGCGGCCGGCGAGGCCCACGCCCGCAGGCCCGGCGCCGACCACGATCACATCAAATTCTCGTTCGCTCATAGGTCTCTGACTTCCCCCGAGGCCGATCGTTACGCATCGGTGTGAGCGAAGGCGCGATCAGACGTCGCTGGGGTCCTTCTCGAGGAAGGTCTCCGACATGCCCACCGCGAGCAGCGCGGCGAGTCCGAGGTAGACGACCGCAACGAGCACACGGGTGCGGGTCGGGATCGCGTGGTAGGCCTGTGACTCAGGTGACTTGCGCGCCTTGAACCGGCGCCAGCTCTCGAGCCCGCCCAACAGCAGCACCAAGATCAGCACCGGGTTGGGAAAGGCGAACGTGAGCGCGACGAGAATGACGTAACCGACGGCCCAGACCCAGGGCGAGAGCGCTGCCATCGCGCGGCCACCGTCGAGCGGCAAGACCGGCAGCAGGTTGAAGAGGTTGAGGAAGAAGCCGACGAACGCAAGCGCCTGAAACAGCTCCTCGCCAGTCACGAGCCAGATCGCGAGCGGCACCAGCGTCCCCAGCGTGCCGAGGATCGGCCCGGCGAGCCCAACCCTGGCCTCGGCCGCAGCGTCGTCGCCGAGCGACTTGGCAGCGACCACGGCGCCGAGGAAGGGGATGAACATCGGCGCCGACGCTTCAATGCCCTCGCGGCGAAGCTGAAACACGTGGCCCATCTCGTGCACAAGCAGCAACAGCACCAAGCCGACCGCGAACTGCCAGCCCCAGATCAGCGCGTAGGCGGCAATCGAGACCAGCATCGTCGCCGAGGTGCTGAGGATCTTGATCTTCGGCAGGATCAGCAGTACGGCCTTGAGCTTCGTCGCCAGGAGGATCAGCCCCGCGAGCAGCGGTCCCCCGAAGCGCTTTGCGCGCTCGCGCCAGCTCTGACGCCCCGATCCCGGATGGATCGGTTCGTAGGACGGCTCGAGCTCGGGCGGCGGCGGGCTGCTCACCGGCTCGGGCCACCGTCTGGTCGGATATTCGCTCATGCTGAAACCAAGTA
>JBKJXG010000154.1:0-2958 GCA_046716525.1 Solirubrobacterales bacterium | reverse complement strand
GGTGCTGCCGCGGGATCGCGGCTTCCGCTCTGCGCGACGACCGGGAGCCGCCGCTCGAAAACATTCACTCAGCTGGCGAATTCGATCCAGTGCAGCGCGTGATCGCTGCCGGCGTCGATTGCCTCGTCATACCAGTACTCACCGTCCACGGGCGTGAACTCCGAACTGGCGTAGATCCGGTCCATGCGATGAGCCGCTCCGCCCTGGAGAACATGTGAGGTGGCAAGCGGCGGCGCCGTCGTTCGAAGTGCCTCGAGTTGCCCTCGGCGCTCGAGCACGCCTCGATATGCGTCGGCCAGCTTGTGACGGGGGTTGATGCCCACGAACTCCATCTCTTCGTAGTAGTCGTCGTCCTCGCTTGCTGCAACGAGCTCGACCGGGTCATGCCAAGTGTTGAGGTCGGCGCCGAGGACTATGGGCCGCTCGGCCCTGGCCAGCCATTCCGTCATCCCCGCGTAGACCGCAATCTTCACCGGGCGCGTGTCGCCGGCGGCATTCGGCGAATGCCAGCTGACGGCGGTCATCTCGCCGATGCCCGGAAGCCGGACCCGCGCCCACAAGCCCCGCTGCGGTTTGGGCAGCGTCAGAAACACGCCAGCGTTAAGGACCTCGCCCCCCGGGGCCAGCAGCAGTCCGCATCCCATCCATCGCAGGTTCGCCCGCTCGTACAGCTCCTGCGAGAACACCGCCTCGCCGTCATGCTCGTTTCGAAGCACGCGGATTTCGCGGCCTTGAACCTCCTGCAACGCGAACACGTCCGCTCTCGCGCGCCTGATCAGTTGCCACGGCGAGGTCCTCCGCGGGTTACGCATTCGGAAATCGAGGTTCCAGGTCGCGAAGCGCCAACTCGGCATCGGCCGAGCCTATCCACAGACCTTGCGAAGGGTTCGATCGGCACATACCACGGCCGGGCAACGTCGCCCCGGGCAAGCGCGCGAGCTTCGCGATCGTCGCTCCTCCTTTGCGCGAAGAGCGGAAGCTGAACGTGGTGGTGCACGGAACGCGCCGCCAAGAAGACGCCACGCTGAGCGCGATTCCGTGTTAGGCGGGGTCGTTTTGGGCACCGACGATGGCGCTCAAATCGCCAAGCGCCCAGGCTTACGCGCGAAGAAACCCCGCACTAGCGGGGCTTTCCGAGATGGAGCTAGCCGGGATCGAACCGGCGACCTCCTGATTGCGAAGCGGGGCGCCGCGACAGGTCAAGACGCCGCGCTCTTGGCTCTATCAAGGGGAGTCCCGCTCGTGCGGCGTCGAATCCAGCCGCGACGGATGCCCGTGGATGCATGCGGATGTCGGTGGATTTGGGCACTAGAACGGGTTAATGCCCAATGGATTCCGGTGCTCGACGCCGCTTCCACGCGAGAGCAAGAGCGAGAGCGTCGGGTACGTGATAGCTGCGCTACTTGTGCCCCTCGCCTCCTAAATGAGCTTCAGGCGTTGGTCGACCTCAATCGGTGAGCGCATCTGATCCCACTCGGACGAGAAGGTGTCCAGCGCCAGGCAGGCGCTGCCGATCGAGGCCGGGACCGAGGCGCTCCGATTCGCGGCGGGAAGGCGCTGCGTTCCGAACGCGGAACGTTGCGCTTCTTGTCTCTATGAAGAACGGCCGGTTGTCAAGTAACGGTCGGTAGTTCGTCGTCAGGGTCCTCTCGCGATCGGGGTGGAGCAACGCTCATGTCTCTATGGCCTCCTCGAGGGAGGATCAGGCGAAATTGGATCGTTCACTCGCGGGCGCAATTCCAAAAGGGCGGTCAGGCCGCCAGACGAAAAGCGGCGCCTCGTGGAGCGAACTCCTCATTGCGAGAAAGCATGTGCCAGATCGCGTGGGCCAAGCGGCGGGCGATGTCGACCTGGGCGACCTTGGCCCCGCGCTGCTTGCCGAGGCGCTGCTTGTTTCGCTGGTAGCGCTCGGCATAGGCGGGGTGGCGAAGCGCGTGCATCGTCGCCTCGATCAAAGCCCAGCGCAGATAGGTCGGCCCGTGCTTGGTCAGCGGACCGCGGCGATCGGAGTCTCCCGACTGGATCACCCTGGGGCAGAGGCCGGTGTAGCCGGCGAGCTTGGTCGGTGACTCGAACCTGTTGATGTCGCCGATCTCGGCGGCGATCGTGAAGGCGAGCACCCAGCCGATCCCGGGAGCGCTCATCAAGAGCGGGATGTAGGGGTGATCGGCGTGGCCGTCCTTGAGCCTTTGGTTGGTCTCGGTGATCTGGCCTTCGAGGTCGTCGATCAAGGTCAAAGACGCGGTGATGTTCGAGCGCCAGGGCTCGGGCACCTCGAGTCGCTTGAGCAGCTTGCGGCCCTCGACCCCGAACAGGTCTGAGACCGGGCACGCGCGGCCGAAGTTGATCAGGGTCGAGTGGATGCGCTGCTTGAGCATCGAGCGGTGCTTGACCAGGTGCAGACGGAACCTCGCGAGCTCGCGCTCTTGGCGAACGCTCGGGTCAGGCAGCCAGATCGCCGGCACCAGGTCGCGGTGGCTGAGCACCGCCAAGACCATCGAGTCGATCTTGTCGGTCTTGCAGGCAAGCGGTGCGAGGCCCTTGACCTTCTGGGCGTCGGCGATCTCGACGTCCCAGCCTTGCTGTTCGAGCGTGTCGTGGACGATTCGGGCCCCGGTCATCGACTCGATCACCGCGGCGACCGGCTCTGAATGGACCTCCTCGATTCGTCTTGCGAGGGTTCTCAGCGAGTCGACGTCAGGCGGGACGGCGAGCTGGTCCAGGTGGTCTCCTTGATCGGAGAGCAGGCAGATGTCGAGCTTCTTGCGACTTAGGTCGAGTCCAGCGTGCAACATGTCGAGCGGGCCTCCTTGGTGCTCGGTTGGTGAACACGACTGAGCGTTTCACCAACGGGGGCCCTTCTTCATGGCAGTCCAAAGCGGCACTTTCCCCTCATCCGCATCCCGCCCTATTTGGTGATCTGCCGGGTGTGTGCGAGGCTGGACCAGTCCTTAACGG
>JBKJXG010000153.1:0-4272 GCA_046716525.1 Solirubrobacterales bacterium | reverse complement strand
GAGTCCGAGCGCGGAGCGGGCACGCACGATCACCGTCGAGTCCTCGGGGATCGGCTCGATCTCCTGGTTGAGCTTGAGCTCGAGGACCGCGTATGCCTCCCCGGTCTCCGCATCCTGTTCGCCGCGGATGCCCTCGATCTGCCCGACACGCACGCCGCCGATCCGGACCTCGTTGCCCGCCACGAGGCCCTCGGCGTGGGGAAGCTCGGCCGAGACTCTGTAGGAGGGGACGAACGGCAGGCCGCTGTTGGCGTTGTAGGCGAGAAAGACGGCGAGGATGACGACCATCACCGTCAGCGCGCCGATCATCGTCGGGCTCGCCGCCAGGTTCGCCGAGAAACCGCTGCCGCGCCTCATCGCCCTCCTCCGCGGTTGCCGATGAGGAAGTCGAGAAGGTCGCGCGCCGAGCGCATGTTCGGCTCCGCGGTTGCCTCGAGATCCGGCGTGGTTTCGTTGGTGTCCGGTGCCGGCGGGGGCGCCGATGTCGAAGGCGCGAACTCGCTCTGAACGTCCGGCAGCGCACCGGCTGACCCAGCCGGGGCAGGCGTGCCGCCCGCCGTCCCGGCGTCAGCCGCCGACTGGCTGGCGCCGTCGTCGCGACTGTCTGTGGGCTCCGAGCCGCCCTCGCCTTGCCGCAGCAGGCGCTCGAACGCGGCCTTCTGCTGCCTCGCCGAGAAGGCCACCGGGGCGGCCGGGCCTGTGTAGTTGGCGCCGCAGCCCGGCTGCAGAATCGAGGTGTAGTCGAAGCACGTGTTCGTCGGGATCAGGGCGCGCAGGAAATGCCCGTAGCTGTCGAAGCTGTTGACCGTGCCGCCGAGACCGAAGATCGTCTCGAGCAGGTTCTCGAACCCGTCGGTCTTACGCAGCGTCGACAGCAGCTTGGCGAAATCGCGCATCGGCAGCTCGCCGGCGCGGGCCAGGGCGCGAGTCTGTCGCGGCACCGATTCGGAGGCAACGAGTTCGGGGGCCGATGCCTCGGACGCGTCCCCGAGGCTCGTGAGAGCGCCGGTGCCCGCATTCGAGAACGGCACGAGCAGGCGGTTCACCCGGGTCAGCGACGGTGCCGCATCGCCGAGGTCGGCAAACACGGGTGTTGCTTCGTCGCTGAAGCCGCGCAGCTCCGTCATCGTCGCGCGCAGCTCGCGCAGGAAGCTGGGGAAGCGAGCGAAGCTCTCTTCGAGGTCGTCGCGGCGCTCGGCCGTCGCCTCGGCGGTGACCGTCGACTCGTTGATGAAACCGGCGACGCTCTCGCGCTCGCGAGCGAGCGCGCCGAGGATCGCGTCGGAGTCGATCGAGAGCTGCACGAGCTTGCTGTTCTGGCGGGCGAGCGTCGCCAGGACCTCGTTCGTCTCTCGTAAAGCTGGGTTCGAGCGCTCGATGATCTCCCCGAGCTCGTCGCCGCGGGCGGCGAAGCCGGCGCCGAGATCGTTGAGGATCAAGCGGAAGCGGTCGGGATAGGGCTCCTCCATGATGTTGTTAACCAGGTCGAGGTCCACCGCCTTGCCGTTCTGCTCGAGCGGCAGCAGGTACTGACCCTCGCCGGGCTCACCGTCGGGGATCTGCTCGAGCGCGGGAGGCGCGGCCGACGTCGCGGCGCGCGGCTGGGTGAGCTCGCACTCGACGAACTTCTCGCCGATCAGCGATTGCGGCCTGATCAGGCAGGAGGCGTCGGCGCGGAAGTCCTGAAATCCAGGGTCGGTGATCGCCATCACGACCACGGCCTTACCGGGCTCGGGATCGCCGTTGGCCAGGGCGGCCTCGTCGGTGCCGGTGACGTCGACCTCCTCGACGACGCCGACCTTCGCCCCTGCGACTCGGATCTCCTCGCCGGGGACGATGAAGGTGGCGTTGTCGAAGATCGCGCGGACCTCATAACCCCCCTCCTCACCGCCGGCGGCGGTGCCGGAGACGAACACGGTGACTACCGCGGCGGAGCAAGCGAGCGCTGCGAGGATTCGTCTCATGGGCCGGGCGGCACGTCGTCGGGATCGCACTGGCCGGCTAGGCCGCCGCCGTCCAGGAACGGATGGTCGTTGGGCGCGCCGGCCTGGGTCGCGCCACCCGGACAACGTGTGAAGGGACCCCTGGCAAATGCCGAGTAAGCGTCGAACATCTCCGCCATCGAGATCGGCTCGAGCTCCTCGGTGATCTCGTTGTAGTCGAACAGGTTCGACCCGGCGGGTTGAGCGCGGAGGTAGTGACCGCTGAAGTCGTAACCCCCCGCGCCGGCGCCAAGCTTGGAGACCAAGCTCAGTAGGTCGGGTGAGTACGGGCGTGCGAACTCGAAGATGTGCTGGGAGTCATCCAGGGCAGTGACCGTCCGCGGTACGGCCGTGCTCGCGGAGCGCGCCGCCGACGGTAGATCGACGAGCGCGTCGGTGAGGTCGTTGGACTCGCCCTCGCGGCCGAGCGCGAACCGCAGGTTGCGGAATACGGGCGCTGCGTCGCGGGCGACGGGTCGCAGGTCACGCAGGAACCCGGGCAGCTCGGGTGCGACCTCGCCGGTGTCGGCAATCACAGGGTCGAGGTCGTCGAGCGCGGCACGCAGGTTGACGAACGTGGTGTTGGCCTGGCGCATCGCCGGAGGGAGCTGTGCGAGAACGCGATCGAACGCCTCGCTCTCCGCTGCGATCGCGCCGAACGCCTGATTGCCGTTCTCAGTCAGGGCCGCGAGGTCGTCGCGGCGTGAGGCGACGGCTCCGAACACGCGCCCGCCTTCGACCAGGAAGCGGCTCAGGGCCTCCTCGTCGCGGGATAGCTCGGCCAGCAGGCGCTCGCCCGCTTGCAGGCTCGGGGCGAAGTACTTGTAGGTCTCGCGAGCGGCCTCGGTGTTGCCGGTGTAGATCGTCGCCTGGCCCTCGATCACCTTCTGCAGCGATTTGCGCGTCGGCGCGTCGAGCGTGTTGAAGAGCTGGTCGAGATCGACCGGCGCGGTCGTCTTCTCGGAATCGATCACGCCACCGTCGGGGATCTCATCCTCGTTGTTGGGGCCCGGCGCGATCGATATGTAGCGATTGGCGACGCCCGAGAGGGAGGCCGCCCGGACCATCGCCGTGGTGCCCTCGTGCAGAGGCTCGTCGACCGTGATCCCGACCTCGGCCTGGGCGTCGTCGGTGAGAACGATGTCGTCGACTGTGCCGATCGGCTGGCCGCCGACCAGAACCTCGTTGCCGGGCACGAGCTGACCGCCGGTCGGGAACAGGAGCTCGTAGTTGTGGCCCCCGGCGCCGCCGAAGAGGACGGTCGCGGCCAAGAAGGCGAGGACTACCAGCGCGCCGACGCCCGCAATGCGCGCAAGGGTCCGCCCCCTTCCTCCAGTATCCGATTCTCCCTGCACTCCGGGTGTGGGCCTTAGCCGCTCTCCTCTCTTGCCGCTCGAGCGTCCATGCTCAGCGCCGGCCATTCTTGCCGGCTATACCCGAACCATTCGTACGGGTGAACGCTTCTCCTGGCGCCGAACTGTAACCGTCACTCGCGTGGATCGCGACCCGTGAGCCCACGGTAGAGGTCGTTTGCCCTCGTTCCGGTGAGCGCAGCGACGACGCTCGCCGCCGCCCGCGGACGGGCGCCCGACTGCACCAGCCGCCTCAGGGCATCGACCGCGAAAGCCACGTCAGACGTGGCGGCATGCGCAGAAGCGGGCGCGAGCACGACCACGATCTCGCCCTTGGGCTCGTCGCGAAAGTGCCGCGCGAGATCGCCCAATGTGCCCCTTGCGACCTCCTCGTGAAGCTTTGTTAACTCGCGACATACGGCGGCGGCGCGGTCCGGGGCGAGGGCTGCCAGTGCGGAAAGAGAAGACGGCAGGCGGCGAGGCGATTCGAACGCAACCACGGTCTCGGGGGAGTTGAGCACCCGCTCGAGCTCGCCCGGGCGGCGCGGCAAGAAGCCCTCGAAGCGCCAGCGATCGACGGGCAGGCCCGAGGCGACCAGCGCGGTGATCACCGACGACGGCCCGGGCAGCACCTCGATCTCGAGGCCCCGTTCGATGCACTCGCGCACGAGCGGGTAGCCGGGGTCGGAGATCATCGGCGTGCCGGCGTCGGAGATCAAGACCACCTTCGCGCCGCGCTCGATCTGCTGCACGAGCTGGCGCGCGCGCTGTTTCTCGTTGCCCTCGTGGTTGGAGACGAGGCGCGGACGGGTGATCTCGAGGCGCTCGTAGAGCCGCCCGGCGCGACGCGTGTCCTCGCATGCGACGAGGTCGGCCTCCTCGAGCGCGCGCAGGGCACGGCCGCTGATGTCCTCGAGGTTGCCGATCGGGGTCGGGCA
>JBKJXG010000152.1:0-2737 GCA_046716525.1 Solirubrobacterales bacterium | reverse complement strand
GCGCGAGCCGCGCGATCGCCTCCCAGCGGTCCGGCGCCACGCGCCCCGCCAGGGTGGGCGGGAGGTCCGGCACGGCATCCAGCGCCGGCGATGGCCAGTGGTGCCTCGGCGGCGAGCGAGCGCAGCTCCTCCGCTGTGTCGCGGAACTGGCCGGGCTCGCGGGCGGCGACCACGATCAGCTCGGGCCGGGCCGTGGAGACCACGCTTCGCAGCTCGCCAACCGGCGTGTCCTGGCCGATGTACACGATCCGCCACCCCTGGCGCCAGAGGACGAGGCCAAAACAGATGAGGCCGATGTCGTGCTGCTCGCCCGGCAGACATGCGAGGACCGCGGTCGCCCCCCCTCCGGATGACCAGCCGCGCGAGAGGGAAAGCAGCCTTGCGCGTAGCAGGCTCGAACCGAAGTGCTCGTGAGCGACGCTGATGTCGCCCCGCTCCCAGCCGTCGCCGATCTCGCGGAGACAAGGGAGGATGATTTCTACCAATACCTCCTCCAGGGAGTTGAGGGCGAAGGCGCGGTCGAGGACGTCCTGAGCGTCCTCCTCGTCCAGCCGGGCGAGAGCGCTGTGCAGCTCCTTCACCGCTTGGCCGTGGTTGGAGCGCCCGGTTAGATCGGCGGGGTCCTCAGCCCCTGCTTCGGCGAGCGCCAGGCGGGCGGCCTGCGCGGCGGCCAGGCCGCGAGCGAGGTGTCCTTTCATCGCCCAGACCCGCGCTACGTCGTCGAGCGAGTAGAGGCGGAAGTTGCCTTCCGAGCGCTGTGGCTCGAGGAGGCCGTAGCGCTTTTCCCATGCCCGCAGCAGCGCTGGTTCGACATCGACGCGACGGCTGAGCTCCCCAATCCGTAGCTGTTGGTGCTGCCTGGGCATTTGACAAAGTCTAGACAGTCTTTCGACTGGGGCCGAGATTGGCGCCCAAACAACGGTGGCCGATGTCTGATACTCTCGACAGATACTCGACAAACTTTAGACAGCAAGGAGCACCGCAGTTGAGATCAAGCCCCACCAACCGAGTCCCGGCCCAGACCAGCGACGAGGACCTTTGGGCTGCGGCGCAGCGGGGCGACGAGGCCGCCTTCGGCCACTTCTACCGCCGGCACCGTCTTCTCGCCCTGCGGATCGCGGGCAGGATCTGCGGCGGCGAGGCCGAGGATGCCGTGCAGGCCGCTTTCCTTTCGACCTGGCGAAACCGAGGCTCCTACAGCCCGGCGAAGGGCAGTGCGCGCAATTGGATCATGGCTGCCGTCCGCAACCGCGCGATCGATACCCTGCGGATTTCCGAGCGGCGACGTGAGAATCCCGCGCGGGAGGGTCTTTCCGAGGTCGAGGATCCCGTGCGAACGGAGGAAGTAGCGGTCGAACGCGAGACCGCACACGAGCTACGGGCGGCGATCGCCGAGTTACCCATTCGCCAGCGCCAGGTTCTTGCGCTTGGCTACTTCGCGGACCTCAGCCAGTCCGAGATTGCCAGCACCCTGGGACTCCCGTTGGGGACGGTCAAGGGTCGCAGTCGAGCGGCGCTTCAAGGGCTGGCTACGGTCGCTGCCTGATCGTCCCGGCGACCGTCTGCCGCGAGAATCCTTGTTCTGTTCTCGGATCGCCTCTCTAAATGCCCGCGAGGGTGTCCCGAAGGCTCGCGGCCTCTTCCGCCGCTGTGGCGAGGTCTTCGCTCCCGAAAGACACGCTGTCACGCAGTTCGATCAGGTGCGTGTCGATCCGGGCGAGATCGGCGCTGTCGAGCGTGTCGTCGAAGCGATCCCGGGTCCACTCCAAGGTGGCGACGTCGGCTCTGACCCCGCCGACCTGATCGGCGGCCGCGTCGACGAGAATTTGGCGCGCCCACAGCTCGAAGCGGGCGAGGTCAATCTCGGTCGGCGGTCGGTGGCGCAGCTCGAAGTCGAGCGTCGACTGAGCAACGTCGATTGCCGCGTTACCCGCCTGCGCCTGATCGCGAGCGTCGATGCCGGCGGCGAGCTCATCGAACGCCCGGTCCATCTCCTTCGCCAGCCGCGGCGGAACCTGTCCGCGACGGTAGGTGTCCCAGGCGCGCCCCGCAGCTTGCTCGCCTGTGGCTGCCGACTTCCAGTCGCTCGAGTTGGTCGCATCGAAGAGATCGTCCGCGCTTGCGGAGAGCTCCTCGAGCTCCGGCGGCGGCGGACCGTCGAGGGCGTCGGTGGGCACGGCGAGGGCCATCGCCTCGATCTCGCTGCCGTGGCCGGAGAAGAACTCGCCGTAGCCGGGGGCGAAGACCTTGTCGCTGTAGGTCCCGTCGTCGTGGAGCTCTCGGGCGACCATCGCGCCCTCGACGGGGCCGGTGGGGCCGTCCACAGTCTTGTCGATCGTCTTGACACGGACCTCCTCGAATGCCACGCCGGGGATGTTCTCGGCCCGGAAGGCGTCGCCGACCTGGGGGTCGCCGGGCATGATCATCTCGGCCGGGCCTTCCTTGCCGGCGAGCCAGGTGCCCGAGAAGCTGTCTACGAAGCCCTCCTCGTTGTAGTCGAACACGTCCTCGCCGAGGTACCAAACGGCTCCGTCGTCGGCCTGGGCGTAGTAGTCGAGTGCGACCTCCTCGATGCGCCCGTCGACATAAGCGAAGTACTGGGAGACACGGGTCTCAACCTGTTGACCTTCGCTCCACTCGATAACCCTCGTCTCCGGAAGGAGCGTGGTCTCAGTATGGAACGGCTTGCCTTCGACCGTGCCGCTGAAAATCACCGAATGCAGATCGCTGATCGGAA
>JBKJXG010000151.1:0-3598 GCA_046716525.1 Solirubrobacterales bacterium | reverse complement strand
CGGCGCGGGGCCGGCCCCCCCCCCCCCCCCCCGGCTCGCCGGGGCGGGGGGGGGGCGGCTGGGCCGGCGCCGCCGCGGCCGGGGGTCTGGTCGCCGGTGCGGCGACTGTGGCGGTCGTTCGCGCCACCCGCGGCTCTTCGGGGCGCAAGCCGGTGAAGCGCTCCGGGCGTGGGCAGCGCCCGCAGAGGGTCGTTGCGAGCCGCTCGTTTCTCGTCGACGTGCACCTGCTTGGCGAGAAGTAGCGCTCGGTACTCGCGGCAGTGAGCGCTATTCGCGCGCTCGAGATCGAGGTGCGGCCGCCATGGCCGTACCGGCTTCGACGCCGAAACGGCGGCGATGGCGTCACCCGCGTGCGCGGTCAAGTCCTCACCCGCCTGCTTCATGTCGCGGGCGCGCCGGTCGTCGTCCACGCGTGGCAGAGCGACGACGGACTCGTTCACCTGCGCGCCGCCGGCAGCGACGCAAGCTCGCTCGCTCGCGAGCAACTGGAGCTGGCGCTCGAGCGGATGCGCTTCGCGCTGGCCGTCGACGATGACCTGACCGAGTTCTACGAAGCCTTCCGTGCCGACCCGCTCGTCGGTCCCGCGGTGCGGCGAAAGCCGTGGCATCGCCCCAAGCGCCGGCCATGGCCGTGGGAGGCGCTCGCCTGGGCCGTGACCGAGCAGCTGATCCAAGCCAGCCGTGCAGCCGAGATCCAGCGCCGCATGGTGCGACGCTGGGGGCCGAAGCTGGCACCGCCCGGTTCACCGAGGTCACGGAGCGATGTGGATGTCCCGTGGACCGGCCCCGGTGCACTGCGCGACGTGCCCGCGGCGAACGTCGTTGCCGGTCTCGCGCCCGCCGAGCTGGCGGCGATGGACCTCTCGACGGCGCGCTCGATCGCGCTCGTCAAGTGCGCGCGCGAGGTCGCCGGTGGTCGCGCCGACCTCGCCGAGCCCGACTCCGACGCACGCCTGCTGCGTATCGCTGAGATCGGACCGTGGACGGTGCAGTGTCTCGGCCTCGGCGGTCGCGGCGACCCCGATTCCCTGCCCGCCGGCGACCTCGCCTACGTCAAGCTCGTCGGCTATCTGACCGGCATCGGCCGCCGGGCCACCGTCGAGGAGGTCGAGGAGTACTTCGCGCCCTACGCGCCGTTTCGCGCCCTCGCCGGCGGCTTCGCGCTGACGCACTGGGGCCGGGCGATGGGCGCGGGACCACCGGCCAGCAGCGTCGCGGTGTGAGCTGCTCTGCTCCAAAACTGCTGGATGAGGATGCGGTCGAGCTCGCGGAGGCAGTCGTGTTACACCACTCGATGAGTTTCTCCATCACTACGGGTGAAACCTCAGCAACGTCCGGCTCACGACCTATTCCGATAACCGCCCCGGCAACAGCCCGTTCGTCAGCAGCTCGCTGGAGCGGGGACGGTCGCTGATCAGGCCGCGGTCGGCGAAGAAGCCGGCGAACTCCTCCCATTGCCCGGCGTTCATGTGTCCGAAGGGTTGCGAGCCCTTCTCGGGTAGCAGCAGCGGCAGGGTCGCATCGACCTCGGCTCGGGTCAGCTTCGGATCGAGGCCATCGCCTGCCGCGAGCACGGCCTCGGTCGCCGCCGCGGGGTCGCCGGCGGCAGCGATGGTGCCGCGTTCGAGCCCGGCGATGAACAGCCGCAGCGGCTCGGGGTCCTCGGCGATGCGGTCGGTGTTGGCAACCAGCACGAGCTCGTCGTAGGTGGGGATGCCGAGCTCGTCGACCGCGATCACGCGCGGGTTACGGCCGCGTTCAGCGAGGTCGACGCCCTCGATGTTGAGAAAGCCACCGAGCATCGCGTCGGCCTCGCCCGACAGCACCGCGGGAAGCAGCCCGAGACCGACGCTGACCCGCTTGACGTCGTCGAGCCCGAGCCCCTCCTCGGAGAGAATCGCGTCGAGGAAGTCCTCCTGATAGGGAATGCCGGCGTCGGCGATCGTCTTTGCGCGCAAGTCGGCGACCGACGCGATCCCAGCCTCCGGCAGCGAGATCAGCGAGGTCAAGGGTTGTCCCACGATCGCCGCGACCGCCTTCACCGGCAATCCCTGCTCGCGGGCGAGCACGACCTCGGGCTCGTAGGAGATCGCTAGGTCGGCGCGGCCGGCTGCGACCTGGCGGATCGGCGCCGACGGGTCGGACGGGACCTGGGTTTCGACGTCGAGCCCCGCTTCGGAGAAGTAGCCGCGCTCGAGCGCCGTGAAGATGCCGGCGTGGTCGGGGTTGACGTAGAAGTCGAGGGCGACGACGAACGGCTCTGTCTCCGGGTCGCCGTCCTCCTGCTTTTCGCCGCAGCCGGCGGCTATCCCCGAGAGCGCGAAGAGGACGATGGATGCCAGCGCGGTACGCGGTTTCAAGCCGATTCTCCTTGGTCGTGTTGTCAGTGGTTGTGAGCTCAGATCGAACGAACCGCTCGAGGCCGCCACCAGGCGAAGCGGCGTTCGGCCAATGCGATCAGCCCGAAGAGCGCGATCGCGATCGCCGAGAGGACGAAGACAGCGGCGAACACACGCGCTGTCTGCACCTGTCCCTGGGCGACGAGGATGAGGTGACCGAGGCCCTGGTCAGAGCCCGACCATTCGCCGAAGACGGCGCCGATGACGGAGATCACCGCGGCAATCTTGAGACCGCTGAAGAGAAACGGCAACGCCGAAGGAATCTCGATTCGCCACAGCGTCTGCGATCGGCTCGCGTCCAGCGTTCGCATCATCCGGGGCAACTCCGGATCGACCGAGCGCAGCCCGTCGAGCATGTTGACGGTGATTGGAAAGAAGCAGACGAGGGCGATGATCACGAGCTTGGGGCCGATTCCGTAGCCGAGCCAGACGACGAGGATGGGAGCGATAGCGATCACGGGAACGGTCTGCGAGGCCATCAGCAGGGGATAGAACGCACGGCGCAGGATCTCGAAGCGGTGCAGGACGACGGCGAAGACGAAGCCGGCCACGGCGGCGATGAGAAAGCCGAGGACGACCTCGCCGAGCGTGGTTGCGGCGTTGTCGGCCAGCAGCTCGCGATCGTTCCAAAGGGAATTGCCGACGTCGCTGGGCGCCGGCACCAAGAACGGCTCGATCTCGAGCGCGTCAGCCAGCAGGTCCCACTTGGCCGCAACCTGCCACAGGGCGACCAAGGCGACGACGACCAGCAGTGGCGCGAGAAGCCGCCTCATCGAGCAGCTTCGAACAATGCGGCGAGCGCGCGCTCGCGACTGGCGGTGAACGCGGCCGAGGTGACCGTCTCGAGCCGGGGGGTCGAGCGTGGAGCGGGGGCCGTGAGCGTGGCGACGACGCGCGCCGGTCGCGCCGAGAGCACGAGCACCCGGTCGGCGAGATAGAGCGCCTCCTCGACGTCATGGGTGACCAGCAGCACCGTGCGCGACTGCTCGGCGAGCGCTCGTGCCAGCCACTCCTGCATCTCGGCGCGTGTGATCGCGTCGAGTGAGGCAAACGGCTCGTCGAGCAGCAGCAGTGGCTTGCCGGCCAGCAGCGTGCGCAAGAAGGCGACGCGCTGGCGCATCCCGCCCGAGAGCTCGTTCGGGCGCGTGTGCTCGAAGCCGGAGAGCCCGAAGTGCTCGAGCAACGGCGCGGCCTCGGCC
>JBKJXG010000150.1:0-17124 GCA_046716525.1 Solirubrobacterales bacterium | reverse complement strand
TCTCGAGCACCTCCACGCGCCCGTAGTAGCCGACCGCCCACGCAGCCCAGGAGCCGACGACGTTGCCGAGCACACCGGCGGCGACGATTCCGAACATGCTCAGGTCGCCCTCGGAGACGTTGAAGCCCGCGAACAGCATGATCGCCTCGCTGGGAACGGGAATGCAGGCGCTTTCGAGCGCCATCAGGACGAACACACCCACGAGCCCGACCGAGTCGATGAAATCGGTCGCGACGTCAACGATCGGGTCGACGACAAAGTCGGTCAGGCCGGCGAGCGGCAGCGCGCCGTCGAGATTGAGCGGGTCCATGCGAGGCGGACACGTTACTCACCGGCTGGCCGTCGGCAGTCGTAGACTCGATCCGATGTCGCGCCTCACCGACCCCGTCTACAGACGGCGCGCGCTCGAGTTCGCCGCCGACGCTCTGCTCTGCGCGCTCGCCTTCGCCCTCGCCTTCAAGCTGCGCTTCCTCGAGAGCCGCGTCGGCATCCCCGACAACTACGAGACGATGCTCGCGGGGTCGGTCGTCTTCGTCGCCATCGGCAAGTCGCTCGTCTTGGAGATCGCCGGGCAACACCAGCAGTGGTGGCGCTACTTTCGTCTTCCGGACCTGTGGCCGTTGCTGCGCACGCTTGCTATCTGCAGCGCCCTGATAGTTGTCGTCTTCGCCCTCGCCAAGCCCTATCCGGACAGCCTGCCGCGTTCCGTCATCGTCTACGACTTCCTCCTGGCAACGATGTTCCTCGGCGGCGCCCGCCTCGCCCGGCGCTCGCTCGCCGAGCGCCCGGCGCGCCGGCGCGGACGGGCTGGGCGTCGCTCAGCCGAGCGCAAGGTGCTCGTCATCGGTGCCGGCTCGGGTGGTCAGATGGTCGTCCGCGAGCTCAAGCTCAACCCGAACCTCGGCGCCCGGGCGATCGGCTTCATCGACGATGACCCGCGAAAGCGCGGCATGCAGGCCGAGGGTCTGAAGGTACTCGGGACCACCGATGAGATCGGACAGGTGCTCGACCGCCGCTCGCCCGACGAAGTGGTGATCGCAATCCCCTCGGCTCCCGGTGTGCTGCGGGGCAAGGTCGTCGCCGAGTGCCGCGATCGTGACATTCAGGTGCGAACCCTGCCGACCGTGTTCGAGCTCCTTCGCGGCGGTGTCCAGCTCACCCGTCAGCTGCGCGAGGTCCGGGTCGAGGACGTGCTCGGTCGCGACCCCGTCGTCATGGCCCTCGATCGCGTCGGCGCCTATCTCGCCGAGAAGCGGGTGTTGGTCACCGGCGCCGGTGGCTCGATCGGGTCCGAGCTCGTGCGTCAGATCGCACGCGTGCGACCGCAGCTGCTCGTGCTGCTCGACCACGCCGAGGACAACCTCTTTCAGATCGATCGGGAGATGACCGCTCATTGGCATTTCACGCGGGTCGAGGCCGTGCTCGCCGACTGCAAGGAAGGCGACCGCATGCTCGAGGTGATGCAGCGATTCAAGCCCGACGTCGTCTTTCACGCTGCCGCCTACAAGCACGTCGGCCTGATGGAGGCAAACCCGCTCGAGTCGCTGCGAAACAACGCGATCGCAACCCAGGTGACCGTAAAGACCGCCGCGGCGGCCGGCACTGAGCGCTTCGTCTTGGTCTCGACCGATAAGGCGGTGAATCCGCGCACGGTGATGGGTGCGACCAAGGCAATGGCAGAGTGGATCGTCGCTGCAGCCAGTCAGAGCAACCCGCAGACCAAGTTCGCCACCGTGCGTTTCGGCAACGTGCTCGCATCATCGGGCAGCGTCGTGCCGATCTTTCGCTCTCAGATCGAGCAGGGCGGGCCGGTGACCGTGACGCATCCCGAGATGACGCGCTATTTCATGACGATCCCCGAGGCGGTCCAGCTCGTGATTCAGGCTGGCGACCTCGGCGGTTCGTCGGGCGAGACATTCGTCTTGGAGATGGGCGAGCCGGTGAAGATCATGGACCTCGCCCGCAACATGATCCGCCTCGCCGGCTACGAGCCCGATACCGACATCGCGATCGAAGTGATCGGGGTCAGACCGGGCGAGAAGCTTCACGAGGAGCTCGTCAACGCCGACGAGCGCGCCGAGCCGACGAGCGCCGAGAGGATCATGCGCGCGGTGCGAACGTCGCCGCTGGATCCCGTCTGGGTCGAGCAGACGGTCGCCCGGCTCGAGTCGCTCGTGGCCTCTGAAGACGAGGCCGGCCTGGCCGAGCACGTGGTTGAGCTCATGGGTGGCGAGGGCTCGGCACGGCGGTCACTCGCCTGATCGATAAGACTCTCAAGCTCAGTGGTTGACCTGATCGAGCGGATCGGGCCCTTTCTCGGCATCGCCGCGTTCCTGGGCCTCTCGATCCTCGCGTTCCTGATCTTTCAGCAGGCCCGTGAGGTGCGCCGCCTGCGCGAGTGGGCGGGGCGCGCCCCTGAGCGAAAGTCGGAGGCCGACGAAGCCGTCGCAGCGGCCACCGAGGCCCGCGGTGACCAGGCCGAAGCGCCGGAGTCAGAGGACCTGCCTGCAGAGCGTGGGCCGTCGCGATTTCATCGTGTGCGCGAGTGGGGCGCACAGCGTTTCGCCGCGCTCGATCGCCGGCTGCCCGTCGATCCTCGCTATCTGCTCGCCGTGCTCGCCGCCGCGGCGGTCGCTGCCGCCGTCCTCACCAGCGGCTTCGGCATCTTCGGCGCGGACGGCGATGCGGACGGCGGGGCCGGGGGGGGCGGACAGGGTGGGGGCAAGGAGCAGGAGGAACAGAAGATCGAGGTCGCGATCCTCAACGCGACTCAGGAGGAGACATCGACCGGCGAGATCGCAGGAGTCCCGGGGCTCGCCGACCTGATCGGCGACGAGGTGGTCAAGCCCGCGGGCTACAACCCCGGCGAGAAGGTCAACGCGGCCGCCGGCCTCGCCGAGACGACGATCTTCGTCGAGCCGGAGAGCGAGCAGGACGCCGACGATCTCGCTGCGGCGATCTCCGACCAGCTCGGTGAGGTCCCGGTGTCGGCGATGACCCCCGAGGTCCGCGACCTCTCCGGAGACGCGCAGCTGGCGCTCGTGATCGGCCGAGACGACGCCGAGTTCGCCGGGAACTGAAAGCGAGGGGTCGTGGAGATCACAGAGATCTTCGATCGTGTCGCCGGCTTCTTTGCCGCCGCGGCCGTTGTCGCCTTCCTGCTCTTGTTGCCTCTGTATTTCTCCCAGCGCCGCGACGTTCGCCGCATGCGCGGGTGGATGGAGCTCGAGCCGGAGTACCCCCCGGCCGACATCGAGTCCAGCGAGGTCCTGCTCGACCGCGCCGAGATCGAGCTCGAGGAGATGCTCGGGTTGCAGCAGGAACTCGGCACGCATGACACGCTGGTTGCCTCCGCCGCGGCGAGGGTGACCAGCGAGCGGCCGGCGCTCGAGCGAATCACGATGGAGCGCGCCGCGCTCCAGCCGCATCCCCGCTGGCGGCGATTCGTAGCTGCGGCGACGCGGCCGCGGGTGCTCGTGCTGATCGGCATCGCCGCGCTGGTGCTCGGTGGAGCGGGGATCTTCGTCTCCGAGAAGCTGCTCGAGGATGGCGGCGCTGATCGCGCGCCCAAAGCCGCGCGCTTGAAGCCGTCGGAGGTGAAGGTCGCCGTCCTGAACGGAACCTCGATCAACGGCCTCGCCGGGCTCGTTTCCTCAGATGTCGGGTCTTTCGACTACGAGCTCGGCGCCGTGACGAGCACCGCTCCCGGCGTCGAGAAGACGGCCGTGCTCTACGCCGACGGCCAGAAACCGGCGGCGCAGCGAGTTGCGCGCGACCTCGGCGTCAAGGAGGTGAAGCCGCTTGACCGGGAGTCTCGGTCGCTGGTGGGCGACGCCGACGTCGTCGTCATCGCGGGCGAGGACCGGGCCCGGTGATCAGGCGGGTGCCGCTCGCCACGGCGCTCTTTTTCGCCCTGCTTGCAGCGAGCCTCGTGACCGCGGTGCTCGTCGTTCGCGCCCGCACCCCTGACCTCGTGCTCGAGGTCACCGGCTGGACTCCGTGCTCGCGTGAGCTTTCGCCGGCGCTCGATGGCGCACGTGGGAGGGTTCGCGTCAGCTTCTTCGTTCGCGAGGCAGACGAGGCGGCGCGGATCACGATCGTCGATTCCCGCGAGCGTACGGTGCGCACGCTCGCCTCGAAGCTGGCGCTGGCGCCCGAGGATGAGGTCTCGTTCACCTGGGATGGCCGCACCGACAACGGCGAGACCGCGGCGCCCGGCCTCTACCGGCTCGGGGTCGAGCTTCCTGCCGCGGATCGAGAGATGATCTGGCCTCGGCGGATTGGCCTCGACGTCCCTCAGCAGGCCGATGAGCTCTGCGAGGAGCCCAACTGAGCGCCACAGCTTTCGAGCTGATCGGGATCGTCGCCGCCTGCTCGGCTGCCGCGACGGCATTGATCGCCGACGATCGGCGCATTCGTGCAATCGCGCTCGTCGTCGCCTTCACGACGGCGCCGGTTATCGTCGCCGGCAGCGTCTGGGATGAGCCCCGCGTGGTCGACCTGCGCGAGAGCCCCCTGACGCTCGCAGTCGGCCTGATCGCAACGGCCGGCCTGCTGGCGGTGCTGACGGTCGCCTTTCGACGCTGCCCACCGCTCTTCGCGCTCGCTGCGTTTTCAGTGCTGGCACTACGGGCCCCGTTGGAGGTAGGCGGAGAGGCGGCGAACCTGCTCGTGCCGCTCTATCTGGTCATTGGAGCGGGAGTGGTCGCATACGTGCTCGACGTGCGCCGCGAAAAACGTGTGATCCGGGCAGCCGAGTCACCGTGGAGCGTGTGGCTGCGTCGCGTCCTCGGCTTGACGCTCGTCCTCTATGCCGTGCAGAGCGCCTACTCCGATGATGTCGCCAACGCGATCGAGGACACGGGGTTCTTCTTGGTGCCGTTTGCGGTGCTCGCGGTGCTGCTGTTCGAGGCGAGTTGGAACGCGGTCCTGCTGAGACGAGTTCTGGTCGCGGTCGCCGTGGTTGCCGTCGGCTGCGCCGCGGTGGCGCTCGGCCAGTACGCGATCGGTGATCTCTTCCTCAACCCGGAGCTGTTCGACGCAAATCAGCTGCATGTCTACTTCCGAGTCAACTCGATCTTCTTCGATCCGAACATCCTCGGGCGCTATCTGGCGCTCGCGATCACGGCGCTGGGCGCCTGCATCGCCTGGCAGCAGAGCCGCCGCGATGCCGCTCTCGCGCTGTTGGCTTGCGGCGTTTGCCTCAGCGGCCTTGCGTTCAGCTACTCGATCACCTCGCTGGCAGCGCTGATCGCCGGCCTCGGCATGGTCGCCCTGCTGCGCTGGAGCTGGCGAGGAGCGCTCGTGGCCGCGGCGATGGGGCTGGTCGCCCTCGCGGTCCTCGTCGCCGTCGGCGGCACCCCCACGAGTGACATCCAGGACTACCGCTCGATCGACAGCGGTCGCGAATCACTGGTCGACGGCGGCCTCGAGCTGTTTGCGAACCGGCCCCTCGCGGGCTACGGATCGGGCGCCTTCGGCCAGGCTTTCTTCGACGAGATCGAACAGGCGCGCTCTGCGATCTCGCACTCCGAGCCGATCACGGTTGCAGCCGAGCAGGGACTGATCGGCCTCGCGCTCTACGTCGCTCTGGTCGCGGCGGCGCTTGCGACGCTGCTGGGCGGCGGCGTGCGCTCATCGCTTGCGCGCACTGCCGTTGCCGCCTGCTTCGTCGCGATTCTGGTCCACAGCCTCGGTTACGCCGGCTTCCTCACCGACCCCGCGACCTGGGCGCTTCTCGGCCTCGGCATCGCGCTGCGCCGCGATCCGCCCGACCCAAGCGCGACGATCCCCGGCTAAGTGCTCCCCGCAGCAGGTATCGCCACGATTGGACGGCTGCGAATCGGCGACGGGGGGCACTAGTGTTCGACTACCTGCGCCGGCTCGCAACCACGGGAGCCGCGTACACGGCTGCGAGCGTCTTCTCGAAGCTGATCGCGGTCTTCCTGCTGCCGATCTACACCGCGGCACTCTCGCCCGCCGACTACGGTGCAGCCGAGGTGATGCTGGCTTCGGTGATCGCCGCCAGCATCGCCATCCGCTTCGGCCTGATCGAGTCTCTGTTGCGGTTCTACTACAGCCCGTCCTTCGCGACGCCCATGTCATCGGCTGACCCATCCGTCCCCGGAGGCGAAGTCGAGGAGACGGACGGAACGTTGGTTATTCGTACCGGCTTTGCGGCGATCTTCTGGGCGACCACGGCGGGCGCGCTGGTGCTGTCGGCCTTTGCCGAACCGATCTCCGAGGCGCTGCTCGGCGAACCCGATGCCGAGCTCGCGCGGCTCGCTGTGCTCGGGCTGTGGACGCTGACCCTGTGGGAGTACGTGCTGACGCTGTTGCGCCTCGACGAGCGTGCCAAGGCCTATTTCACGATCACGGTCGCCAACGTCGTCGCGACGATCCCGGTCACGGTCTGGCTCGTGGTCGTCGAGGACCAAGGAGCAGCGGGCATCCTGCTCGGCAGTTTCGGCACCGGCGCCGCCTTCCTGCTGTGGCGGGTTGCGGTCGAGTGGCGGCGTCTGGCGCTGAGCTGGGACGGTCCACTGTTGCGCCGGATGGTCCGCTTCGGGTTGCCGACGATGCCGGCCGAGCTTTCGCTCTACTCGCTCAACTTCATCGACCGCATCCTCATCGCCCGCCTGGCCGGGCTCGCCGAGGCGGGCCTGTACGCCCTTGCGATCAAATTCGCCCAGGGGATGAACGTGCTCGCGCGTGGCTTCCAGCTCGCCTGGCCGCCACTCGCCTACTCGATCTCGGATGACGACGAGGCTCGGCGTGCCTACAGCCTCGTCTTCACCTGGTTCGCGGCGGTCTGCGCCTTCGTCGTCGCCGGACTCTGGCTCCTGGCACGCTGGATCGTCGACCTGCTGGCGGCTCCGGAGTACTTCGAAGCGTACGAGGCGGTTGGACTGCTGACCACGGGAATCGCCCTCTACGCCCTCTACCTCGTGCTCGTCGTGATCCTCGGGCGCACTGGGCGAACCGAGTTCAACCTGCCGGCGACGATCGCCGGCACCGCCGTCAACATCGCCTTGAACCTGATCCTGATCCCGCCGCTCGGCATCGTCGGCGCCGGCATCGCCCTCGTTGCCTCCTACCTCGTGATCCTGGCGTCGATGTATGTGGTCACCCAGCGCCTGTTCCCGGTTCCGTATGAGTGGGGGAGACTGGCGCTGCTGGTCGCGGTGACGGGAGCATTGGTCACGGGCGGAGAGCTGCTGTTGCCCACCGAGGGCTGGGATGGGTTCTTGTCGCGGGTGATGGTCTGGCTGGCGCTGCCGGCGGTGCTGTGGGCGGCGCGGTTCCTCAGCGAGGATGAGCGCCGGGTGCTGCGAAGCCTCCTGCGACCTGCGGCGGTGCGGGAGCGGCTACGGGGGTTGAGCGCTGCCGGCCGAGGCGGCAAACCCGATGCGTCGTCGAGCTCGGCCGAGATCTACGAGCAGGTGAAGCGCGACGAGGACCGGCTTTGAGGCCAGGTGCTTCCCTCTCATGCGTCAGTTCCGCATCGAGATCAGCCTGCGAGGGTTTCGATGGTCGTGTGACCTTCCATCACCGCAGACGCACCATCCAGACGCTGGCCGGGGCGGCGCTCGTCGCTGCGCTCGCGACGGGAGCTTCCCAGGCGACGGTGAGCGCCGAACGGGCGTTTCAGGGCAGCGAGGTCTTCGCTGACCAGGATGGCGTTGAGGTCGTCGGCGGTGCCGCGGACAGCGAGATTGAGACAGATATCCAATCCGGTGACGCGATCGTGATCACGGATCCGGCGGGCGTGAGCGCTGCGAACGATCCGTTTCCCGAGGACGGCTTCGGCTGTGTGGCGATCGATTCAACCAGTGCCCGATGCGACTCGCGAACGATGGAGGATTGATTGCCTTCCTCGGCGCCGGCGACGACGTGGTGACCGCGGATCGAGCCATGCTCGGGCAGGTTTTCGGGACAGGAGGCCGCGGTAGGGATATCGTCGTCCTTCCGATCGGTTCCGAGGCGGGCCTTCGATTCCGGGGAAACAAGGGTGCCGACGTGATCGCCGGCGCATCCGCGAGCGACGTGCTTCGCGGAGGCCCCGGGCCGGATCTGCTTCGAGGACGAGGTGGAGTCGATCTGGTCAACGGCAAGAAGGGTCGCGATCAACTGTTCGGCGGGTCCGGCGGCGACTCGCTCCGCGCTAGTCATGGCGATCCCGACAAACGGATCGACTGCGCCAGGGGAGACGATCGCGCCAAGGTCGATCGCAGACTTGATCCGCCGGCTGTTGGCTGCGAAAAGGTTCAGCGGTCGTAGTCGACCACTGCATGGGCTTCCTTCGAGCAAGGTTGGGGTCCTTTCGTCCGAAGCGCAACTTCGGTGGATTGCTCGCGCCAACCGGCCGCTCCGTATCGGTCGATCGGTGGACCCCGGCGCCAGGGCTGCTCAGTCGATCACGTTGGCGTCGTTGAATCTCTGCGCAGCCTCACGCAGACCCTCGCCTTGCGCCGGACGAATCGCCGCGCGGGCGTGCGCCCAGTACCAGCCCGCAGCGTGTCCCGGCAACACCGCCGCGCCCAGAGCTCGAACCGCGTAGCTCCAGGCTGAGAGCGCGCGGGCGATGGCGGCGACCACCGAGCCGTGGTGCTTTCGCATGTAGAGGTCACGGTTGCGATGAAACTCGACCAGCCGGCGCTGACCCGCCTCTCGATCGGTCGCCAACTGCTCGTGATGCACGGCCCGCGCCGCCGGCACGTAAAGGACCCGCCCCCCGGCGTCGCGCAGGCGCTTGCAGAAATCGGTCTCGTCGGAGTAGACGAAGAAGTCCGGATCGAGATAGCCGACCCCCTGCGCCCGGGCGCGACGCACGAGCATCGCCGCGGACTGCACCCAGCCGACCTCGCGCGTGCGCTCGCCACCGCTTTGCACCACGAGCGCGCGATGGAGAAAGAGCGCACCAGCGAGCGAGGTGAGCAGTCCAGGCAGCCGCCAGGCGCACGGCTGCGGCGTGCCGTCGCCGGCGAGAAGTTGCGCCCCCGCCGCGACGGCGCCCGGATCCGAGCGCAGCGCCCCGGCCAGCGCATCGACCGCGCCCGGCCTCAGCTCCGTGTCCTCGTTCAACAGCAGGCAGAGCTCGCCCCGCGCCTCGCTCAGCAGTAGTGAGTCGTTAGCCGCCTTGCCCCGGCGCTGTTCGAGCTCGATCAATCGGAGCCCTCCGCCGATGTCCTCGCGGCCCGCAGCCCATTCACGAGCTGCCGCTGCGGAACCGTCTGTTGACGCGTTGTCGAGGACCACCAACTCGGCTTCGAGGACCTGCGGATGGGTGCCCACAATCGCTTCGAGACAGGCGAGAAGGTCTTGCCGGCCGTTGGTGTTGACGACGCAGTAGGTGAGATCCACGCGAGAATCGTTGCCGATGCGCGTCCAAGTCGTCGATCCTCCGGCCTACACGCCACCCTACGACCGCGCTTTGTGCGCGGCGCTGGCCGCCTCCGGCGCCGATGTCGAGCTGATCACCACCCGCTTTGCCTACGGTCCGGTGCCTCCCCCGGAGGGCTACTCGGTCGACGAGCACTTCTACACGCGCGCCTCGCGCCGGCCGGCTGACGATCCCAGCCGCCGGGCGCTGCGGCTGCTCGAACACATCCCCGGCATGCGCCGGCTGCGCGCTCACGCGCGCGACGCAGACGTCGTCCACATGCAGTGGGCAAGCGTTCCCGCGCTCGACCGCCACCTGTTACCGCGACAGCCGCTCGTGTTCACGATGCACGACCCGCTGCCCGAGGCAGGTCGCAAGCGCCGAGCCTGGCTATCGCTGCTGAAGCAGATGGACGCCGTCATCGCCCACTCGCTCGCCGGGGTCGAGAACCTCGCCGCAGTGGGGATCGAGCGCTCTCGCCTGCACCGGATTCCCCACGGCGTCTTCGAACACCTCGCCCACCAGGCCGTCGAGCGGCCGCTGCCACCCGAGCTCGCCGAGGTCGAGGGGCCGGTGATCCTCTTCTTCGGCCTCGTCCGTCCATACAAGGGCGTCCAAGTGCTGATCGAAGCGTTTCGCGAGCTCGAAGGCGCCGAGCTTTGGATCGTCGGCATGCCGCGGATGGACCTCGCCGACTACGAGCGGCTGGCGGCGGCGTGTCGCGGTCGCGTGCGCTTCGTTTCGCGTTTCGTCACCGATCCCGAGATCCCGGCCTACTTTCGCCGCGCCGACGTAGTCGCGCTGCCCTATCGGCGAATCGAGCAGTCGGGCGTCCTCTACACGGCGCTCGCATTCGCCAAGCCGATCGTCGCCAGCGCTGTCGGCGGCTTCACCGAGGTCGGCGAAACAGGCGCGATCCGGCTGGTCGAGCCGGGTGCCCCGGACGAGCTCGCCGCCGCCCTCGCGGAACTGATCGCCAACCCGTCGGCTCGTGAGGCCCTTGCCGTTGCGGCCGCAAATGCAGCTTCCGGCGAGTACTCGTGGCCTGCGATCGCCGCCCGTACGCTCGATGTCTACCGCGGCGTCGTGCGCGGATAATCGTCGCATGCTCGTTCTCGAGGTCGTCTTCTGGCTCTGCGCGGGGCTGCTCGCCTATACCCACCTCGGCTACCCATTGGTGCTCGCCTTGCTGGCCCGGGTTCGCCCGCACAGCCCGACGCCGACGGCAACAGGCGCGCTTCCGGTCGTTTCGCTGATCGTCGCCGCTTACGACGAGGAGGATGTGATCGCGAACAAGGTCGCAAATGCTCGCGCGCTCGATTATCCGGCCGAGCTGCTCGAGGTGATCGTCGCCTCCGACGGCTCCAGCGACCGCACCGCCGATCTTGCCAACAGCGCGGGCGCCGACATCGTCTTGGACCTCCCGCGCAGCGGCAAGATCGGCGCCCAGAACGCCGCCGTCGAGCGCGCTGGCGGTGACGTGCTCGCGTTCTCGGATGCCAATGCGATCTGGACACCTGGCGCCCTGCGCGAGCTGGTCGCCCCGTTTGCCGACGCCCGCGTTGCCTACGTTTGCGGCCAGGTGCGCTTTGCGGAGCAGGGGGGCTCGAACCAGGAGGGTGTCTACTGGCGCTATGAGATGGCAATCCGCACGCTCGAGTCGCGCCTCGGTGGCGTCACCGCAGGCAATGGGGCGATCTATGCCGTGCGCGCGGACGACTACATCGCGCTTCACGGCGCCGCCAGCCACGACCTCTCGTTTCCGTTCATGCTCGCCAAGCGCGGGCGTCGCGCCGTGTACGCGCCGGCGGCCGTGGCCGAGGAGAAGATGGTGGCGAGCACCGAGGGTGAGTTCGCTCGCAAGCGACGGATGATGCGCGGGATCTTCGACGAGGTGATCCGCGACGGGATGCTCTCGCCACGCGGGTACCGGCCGATCTACGCCTTCGAGATCGCCAGCCACCGTGCCCTGCGCTACGCGTCGCCGCCGCTGCACCTGGTTGCGCTGGCAGCGAACATCGCGCTCGTCGGCGAATCGCCGCTCTACGTCGTCACGCTTGCGATCCAGGGCGCCTTGCTGGCCGCCGCCGCGCTTGCCGAGGCGATCCCGGTGCGGCCGTTTCGTCTTGCGCGCTACTACGTACTTGTCACCGCTTCGATCGCGATGGGACTGTGGGACAGAATCAGACTCGGCACCCCGGGCACCTGGGAGAAGGCGGAGGGGACGCGGTGAGGGCTGAGGGCCGGCAGGCGCCAGGCAGAGGGCTGCCACGCATAGCGGACTTTGTCATCGCGGCGACGGGCCTGCTGCTCGCAGCTCCATTGCTCACCTGCGCAGCAATCGCGATCAAGCTCGACTCGCGTGGGCCGGTGTTCTACCGCGCCCTACGCGCCGGCCGCGGCGGGGAGGAGTTCGAGTTGTGGAAGCTCCGCACGATGCACAGCGGCAACGATCCTGTCGGCGTCGGCACCCCGGTCTACGCCGATGACTCGCGGGTGACGAGGGCCGGGTATTGGCTGCGCCGCTTCTCGCTCGACGAGCTGCCGAACTTGATCAACGTGATCCGCGGAGAGATGTGTGTTGTCGGGCCGCGCCCGACGCTCGTTGCCCAGGTCGCCGATTACACCCCACACCAGCGCCGCCGGCTCGAGGTCACGCCGGGCATCACCGGTTGGGCGCAGGTAAACGGCCGAGCCGAGATCCCCTGGGAGGAGCGGATCGAGCTCGACGTCTACTACGTCGAGCACCGCACACCGGCGCTCGACATCAGGATCCTCGTGCGCACCGCGCGCCTGCTGCTCACCGGCCAAGGGCTCTACGGGTAGCTTTCCGAGCCGATGTCAGCCAGAGCACAGGTGATGTTGCGCGACTTTCGCCCCGATGACGATGAAGCGGTGCACCGCTGGTTCAACTCCGCCGAGGTCACCGCCGACCTCGTTGGCAGCCGCGACTCGTTCGATCTCGAGGCAGCCGCGGGCTGGGTCGAGCGGGCGATGGATACGGCCGACGACCGAAAATGGGCGATCACGATCGACGGCTCCGACGACGCCGTCGGCTTCGTCGCCCTCTTCGGCCTCTCGCGCCAGCTCGGCCCGGAGCTGGCCGTGCTCGTCGGCGAGCCGTCGGCCTGGGGCAAAGGAGTCGCGCGCGAGGCAGAGCGCCAGGCGTGCAACCGCGCCTTCTCCGAGCACGACGCCCATCGCATCCACGCCGAGATTCCCGCCTCCAACGAGGCGGCGCAGAAGGTTGTGACTTTCCTTGGTTTCCAGCGCGAGGGAGTGATGCGAAAGGCGATCCGCCGGGGCGAGGAGCGCATCGACAACCAGGTCTGGGGACTGTTGCCCGAGGACTTCACCGGCTGGAATCCGAAGTGAGCCGGTCACGCCGCGGCCAAAGCTGTTTCGCCGCGTGAGCGCGGTCGCCGTGCTTCTGGCCGACCGCGGCGCCGCCGCCGAGAGTCCCGACCTGTTTCGCTCACGCCCGTTCTTCGATGCCGAGGGCGTTACCCACACGCTTCGCCTCGAGTCGCCAGGACGCACGGCGCTGGTGCCTTTGATCGTCCGCGGCGTTGAAGGCTCCGAGCTGGTGGACGCGATCTCGCCCTACGCCTACCCCGGCGCGCTCGTCTCGGGCGAGGCAGCCCCAGCCGCTGCCGACGCCGTCGATTGGAGCGCCACCGGCCTGATCTCGATCTTCGCCCGTGAACGGCTGGGGGGTGCTCCCTGGCTGGACGGCGCTCGCGAACGCTCTCGCGTCCTCGTCCACGACCCCAGGCGTGAGCGCAGAGTGCGCCCCCGGCTAGCCGAGCAGATCCGTGCAAACGAGCGTGACGGCTGGCAGGTCGAACTGCTCCCCGGGCCGGAGTCGAGCGCCGAAGCGCGCGACGCGTTCGCCGCTGCCTACGAGCAGACGATGCGACGGGCCGATGCCGCCGAGCGCTACTTCTTCAGCCGCCAGTACTTCGATGCGAATCTGTCCTTTGGGCGCAGCTGGCTGCTCGCCGCCTCGTGCGGGCACGAGTACGGAGCCGGCGCGATCGCCGCGGTCAGCGACGGCGTCCTGCACTACTACCTCGGCGCCACCGCCGACAGCGCGCGCCGGGCGTCGCCGTTCAAGAACGTGGTCGCGGCGATGCTCGACCTCGGAGACGAGCTCGGGCTCGAGCTCAACCTCGGTGGCGGCGTCAGCCCGGGAGACGGCCTCGAGGAGTTCAAACGCGGCTTCGCCAACACCGAGCTGCCGTTCTGCACACACGAGATCGTCTGCGACCCGGGCGAGTACGAGCGCCTCGCCGGCAATCGCCGAGGCGACGATTTCTTCCCCGCCTACCGGGCGGGCTGACGCCTACTTCGGCGCTGTGCCGCCGGCGGGCGGCGCTTCGGGAGGCGGTGGTGGGAACGGATCGGTCGGCGTCGTGACCGCGCCCCCGCCGGCGTCGATTCGGGCCTGGATCAATCGCCGCAGCTTCGGGATCTCGAGATCGAGCGCGTCTCCGGGGCAAGCTGTGAGACCGACGGTGCCATGGCCGAACACCTTGTTCAGGCGCACCCGGCGCCCGGACGGGTAGCGACTCGCCTCGCCGCCCGCCGAAGTCAACGTCGTCTTGCCGGTCGCGTCGAGGCCGCTGACGGCCAGCTTCCAGGCGAGGAACTGAATCAGCGCTTCGCGCGTCTCGGCGCTGATCGGCGTGGTGGTATGGGTGCCGATTGCCGCAACACCGGTCGTCAACGAGTTGAAGCCCTGGGCGTGTGCGCCTACGACCGCCTTGGCGAGACCGCCGGCCCGCCCGGCGTAGAGGTTGCCGAAACGGTCGACGAGCGCGTCATATCCGATGTCGTTCCAGCCGTTGCCGTTTCGGTGATAGCGACAGATGCCGAGGACGATCGCCGGCGCCTCGGCCTCGCTGTACTTGCCCGAGGTCACGGTGTGATGAACGACCGCTGCCTCGACTGCTCCGTAGCTCGGGCGGCTGCGGGGAGTGCACCCGGCGGCCCCGGTCTTCTTGGCGCCCCAGGTACGCCGGGTGACGAAGGCCGGGCGCGTCGGGATCGCTTGCGCCTCGGGCTGAAGCACGGTCGAGGTCGAGATGAAGGCCGAGTTGATCGCCCGGCGGGCGCCGGCGAGCAGGCCACCGAGCTCGCTCGTGGTGCCGGAGACGTTGACGTAATGCAGCCGCCCCGTCGGTCGCCAGCCACGCGTTCGCAGCTGTACCTCGTCGCCGCCGCCGAAATAGACAGGGTCGCCGTTTGCGGTCTCGATCCACGGCGTCCACTCGTCGTTGTCGTCGCGGGCGCGCAGTTCGATCGGGCGCATCTCGCCGGCGAGCCCGACGAGATCGAAACGCTCGGGCGCCACGATCGCGGCGGTGCGGAAGCTGACCGCGCCCTCGCCGGCGTGCTCGTGGCCATGTTCGGCCTCCCGCTTGGCTGCCGGACGCCCGGCGACGACTTCAACGCGCGGCAGCGCCTGCTCGAAGTCGACCGGGGCGGGCATGTAGGGCTCCGAGGACACGGCCGGGGCCGCGACCCAGCCGAAAGCGCAGGCAACCGCCAGCAAGCTCAGTTGTTTGCCTCTTTGCAGCACTGTTTCAGTCAACACCCAGGGTTGCTGATGGATTCGCCCTGGTCGCGACGATGCCTTGCGCGCACCTGTTGCACGCATGCGTGCAATCACCGCAGCGCCGGCGAGAACGACAGTCTAGGTGCCTAGGACTCGTCGGGAATGACTATCGGCACCTGCTCGGGCCCTTGGCCGCGGTAGGTGTCGCGAAAGGCGCGCAGCGCGTCCAGGGTCGCAGCGCCCTCGTAGGTGTCGCATCCGATCATCTGCGTCCACGCCGTCGCCGCAACGTCGTAAGGCATCTCCGGGTTCGGAAACAGCAGCATGCCGTCGTAGTCGTCGTCGAACAGTCCCTTGAGCTCGAGCTGCTCGTCCTCGGAGAGGTCGGGGGAGTACTGGATGGTGACGCGGCCGTGCTCGAGCGCGTGCACCCAGTAGATCGGGTTCGGCGTCTCCGAATAGGCGCCGTCGGCGAGTTGCTCTGGCCAATGGTCCCCAGAGGTCGCGGGGCTGGTCTTGTACTCGGGCGCGTCCGAGCGCTTGCTGATGTGGGTGCTTCCCTCCTCCTCGAGGTCGAGCATGAGCTCACAGCCTGCATCCTCGGCCGCCGTTTCGAGGTCGCCCTGCTCGATTGCAGGTGGCGGGGTTCCCTCGCGCCCGTCGGGGGAGTAGCCGTGCACAAAGCCGCTCTGGCTTTCGATGTGCGCTGCCTCTGGAATCTCCTCCCCGTCGATCGTCGCCTCACCATCGCCCCCGCCGCTGCCGGCGATCACCAAGACGATGCCGACGACGACTGCCAAAGCGAGGCCGCCGGCGACGACGTAGCCGAGGATCAGCCGCCGGCGTTCTGCCGCGGCCTCGCGCTTCTCTGCCTCGATCCGCTCGAGGCGGCGCTTTTCTCGCTCGTCCTTGGTCGCCATTCGGCGTCGCAGCGTAGCGGAGAAGGTTCAGCGAACCTCAAGGGATTCCTCGGAATAGACCTCGTCGATGAACTCGGCCAACTCGTTGTCGAGGCGGTCTGGCCGCAAGCGCCACTCGAGGATCGACTCGGCGTTGACAAGGCGCGCCCTGGGCATCTCCTCGACCAGCATGTCGGAGTCGGTGAACGGATGCAGGGGATCGGCGGGGTGGCCGATGACCAGCGCTGCCGCGCCGATCAACTCGCGCTCCTCACGCGGCGGTGCCGTGCGTCCGAAGAGCAGGCCCTCGAGCACGGCCTCCGAGGACTCCGGCGGGCGCCGGGTCCAATCGAGCGCCATGTCCAACAGGTGGTTCGAACGCGGGATCCGGTTGGTGACCGCGGCGACTCCGCGCAGCACCGGCTTGGCGACGCGCAGCGCGAGCAAGATCGGCAGGAACATGAGGCCGGCGGCGATCAAGGCGTTGTCGAGCACGGGCATCTCGATGAAGAGGCCGCGGGCTTTGTGCGGATGGCGGGTTGCCATCTCCAGCGCCGCGTTGGCTCCGAGCGAGGTGCCGCCGACCACGGGCTGGTCGAGGTCGAGATGGTCGACGAGCGCGGCCAGCTGATCGCCGAACGCGGGCATGCTGTAGGCGCGCATGTCGGTCGGCTTGTCCGACGCACCGTGTCCGAGGAGATCGACCGCGATCACGCGAAAGCCGCGCGAAGCCATTGCCGGCGCGAGGTTGTCGTACATGTGGCGGTTCATCAGCAGGCCGTGGGCGAGCACCAGTGCCCGCGGCCCCTCGCCGTACTCGGCATAGGCGATGCGATGCCCGTTGAAGCGAAAGCTGCTTTCGAGCGTCTTCATCGCCGCGCGAGCCTATCGCTCGGCTCCCCCGTCAAAGCTCAAGCGGGGGCGCGCTCCCACGGCCGCGAGGCCCGCAGCGCCGCCAGCACCGCGCGCGTCTCGGCCGCGCGGTTGAGCGCGTAGAAATGGATCCCGGGGGCTCCCGCGGCGAGCAGCTCGTCGCATTGGCGGGCGGCGAAGGCGATTCCGAGCAGGCGCTCCGCCTCGACATCGCCGCCCAGCTCCTCCATCGCGCCGCGCAGCTCATCGGGGATCGAGGCATCGCAGAGTTCGCAGATTCGCGTCACCTGTCCGTAGCTCGTGATCGGGATCACGCCGGGGATGATCGGCACCGCGATGCCCGCATGGCGGGCGGCGGCGACGAAATCGAAGTAGGCGCGGTTGTCGAAGAAGAGCTGGGTGATGAGGAA
>JBKJXG010000149.1:0-12203 GCA_046716525.1 Solirubrobacterales bacterium | reverse complement strand
TGGGCGCATCCGGACATCGAATCTACCGGCAAGCAAGGCACTGGAGACGAACGTGAACGGGCAAATCAGTCGAGACCTGGCCGACCTCCCAAATGCCTGGGCGGATCGCGCTCGAGACCGCGCCGGTTGAAGAACGCGCCGAAGGAGCCCGCGAGTATCGCGACGGCAGATATTGCGTATGCCTGCAGGAAGACATCGAGCACTCGCGCGGGTGTCGAGATTGGGTTCGGGAGCTGGGATGAGACCGTCAGAAGCTGGGTGCTCGTCCAGAAGAGGGCGTCCCCGAGAGTGGTGATCTCCGTGCCGTTCGCATGTCGCTCGAACACAAGGATTAGCACGCTGGCGACAGCGTCAAGGACGACCGTCGCGACGAGGAGAAATACGAGCCGCGAGCGAAGGTGCTCATGGGTTGGGGTGATCGCGCGCGCGACCTTGAGTACCTCGCGACCTCCAGTTCGGACGGGTTCGGGCACGTAGTGAGTGTTCCGATCGGGGCGGTCGGACAACCCGCCTCGACTCTGAGCGACCAGTCGGGGCGACGCTCGAGGCTCGCTCGAAAGCTCGGCCGGGCTGGATCAGGCCGCTCCAGCTACAGGAAGTTGTCCGAGATGCTGGCTCGCCCCCAGGGCGAGGGCGGGGCGCCGATGGAATCGTGCCCTATGCCGTTCAAACCTAGAGTCGGTACCCCTGTCGCGATCTGACGGAGGTCCAGAGTAGAGCGGCTGATGGGATACGAACCCACGACCTCCACCTTGGCAAGGTGGCGCTCTAGCCAGCTGAGCTACAGCCGCACGAGCGGCGATTATAGGTGGGAGCTCATTCTTCCTGCTACCACCTAGTTGTGAAAACCCGTGCGGGTCAGATGTCCTCGGAGCTGCTTGATGAGACTCGGCGGCGTTCGCGAACGGCCTTTCACGAGCGGCTCGCTGACCTCCGCGACAACTGGCTCAGCCTTGTCCTCGCCGCGGTCGCCGCAGCGGTTGCCTGGGTCTTGGCCCGGGAGCTACTCGGACACCGTGAGGCGTTCTTTGCGCCGATCGCGGCGATCCTCACCCTCGGTCTGACCGCGGGCCAGCGCGGGCGCCGCGCCTTCGAGGTCGCAGTCGGCGTCGCCTTGGGCATCGCGATTGCCGACCTCATCGTTGCTGGAATTGGGACCGGCTTCTGGCAACTCGGCGTCGTCGTCGGCCTCGCCATGAGCGCTGCCGTGCTCGTTGGAGGGGCCCCGTTGCTGGTCAATCAAGCTGCGATATCGGCAGTGCTGGTGGTAACGCTCCAGTCAGCCTCGAGCTCCGTCCCCAGCGCGCGCTTCATCGATGCCCTGATTGGATCCGCCATTGCCCTGCTGGCCAACGCGCTGGCGCCCAGTGACCCGTTGCGCTTGGTCCGCCGCAAGGCTGAACCTCTACTCCTGGAGTTGAGCGTCGTCCTCGGCGCCATCGCAGATGCGTTGCGTGCCCATGATGCGATCGAGGCCGAGGCCGTACTCGAGCGCGCCAGGGCTCTCGACGCACGCACCGACCAGTTGCGCGAGGCGCTCGACGTTGGCCAGGAGACCACGGTTTGGGCGCCCTCCAAGCGCGGCGCACGGGTCGGTCTCGCTCCCTATCAGGTCGCCGTCGTCGAGATCGATCATGCAATTCGAAACACCCGTGTGCTCGCACGCAGTGTGCGCGCGGCGATCGAACAGGACGATCGAGTGCCGGAGGCGGCGATCGCGGCGGTGCGCGAACTCGGCGACGCGGTGGCCGTGCTCGCGGCCCATCTCGCCGATCCGACAGCCACTGAGGAGCTCGAACGGGTGCTCCTCGAGGCTGCGGCGCACGGGACTACGGCGCTGGAGATCACCGGCAACATGTCAGCCAACGTCATCGTTGCTCAGGTGCAGGCGGTGGCGGTCGATCTGCTCGGAGCCATCGGACTCGAGCCGCGTGAGGCGCGTGAAGCGGTGCGCGGCGTCGCCGACTCGCCGCGTTCGCGCTAACCGCCGTCCAGCGCCTCGTTGACCAGGGCGTCGGCGGCAGCGTTGCGCTCGCGGCGCACGTGGCTGATCGACCAACGCTCGAAGCCGGCGAGCTGCCGGCTGACCTCGATGAACAACTCCCTCAGGGTCGCGTCCTTGACCTTGTACTCGCCGCGCACCTGCTTCACGACGAGCACCGAATCGCCGATGAACTCGGCCTCCCGCGCCCCGTGCTCCTTGGCCAGCGCGATGCCCCGCAGCAGGGCGCGGTATTCGGCGACATTGTTGGTGGCGGTCCCAATCGTCTCTCCCACCGCCTCCAGCACCTCCCCCTCGGGCGTGGCGACGACGACGCCGACGGCCGCCGGGCCCGGATTGCTGCGCGCCCCACCGTCGACGTTGACCACGACCCGTTCAGGCATTTCGACAGCGCGAGCGGCGGCTAGGCGCCGACGCCGGCTTCATCGGTCGCGGTGGCCGCGGCGATCACCTTTTGAGCAATGTGCCCAGGGATCTCCTCGTAGCGCATGAACTCCATCGTGAAATCACCTCGGCCGCCGGTGATCGCGCGCAGGTCGGGGGCGTAGTCGAGCACCTCAGCCATCGGTACCTCGGCCTTGATCTCGGTCGCCGAGCCCTTTTTCTCCATCCCGAGCGGGTGGCCTCGGCGTGAGTTGAGATCGCCGATGACGTCGCCGACGGCGTCCTCGGGCACGGCGATCGTCATCTGCATGATCGGCTCGAGCAGGAACGCGTCGGCTTCGGCGACCGCCTGCTTGAACGCCATCGAACCGGCGATCTTGAACGCCATCTCGGAGGAATCGACATTGTGGTGCTGGCCATCGAACAGTCGCACCCTGACGTCCTTCATCGGATAGCCGGCGAGGACGCCGGTGGCCATCGCCTCGGCGATTCCCTTCTCGACGGCGGGGATGAAGCCGCCGGGTATCACGCCGCCCTTGATCGCGTTGACGAACTCGAAGCCCGCCCCGGCCTCGTTCGGCTCGATCTCGATGTGGCAGTCGCCGAACTGCCCCCGGCCCCCGGTCTGCTTCTTGTAGCGCCCGTGCGCCTTGGCGGCGTGGCGAATGGTTTCGATATAGGGCACCTGCGGCGGATGCAGCACGATCTCGGCACCGAAGCGCTCCTTCATCCGGTCGACGATCACCTCGACGTGGATCTGGCTCAGCCCGGCGATGATCTGCTCGCCCGTCTGCGGGTCTCGATGCACGTCGAGCGTCGGGTCCTCCTCGGTCAGGCGCCGGATCGCGTTCGCGGCCTTGTCCTCGTCATTGGTCGTCTTCGCCTCATAGGCGAACGCCATTACCGGCGCCGGCAGGTCGAGCGGGGCGAAGTGCACCTTGGTGTCGCTCGAGGCGAGGACGTCGCCCGCCGTCGTCTCGCGCAGCTTGGCGACGGCACCGATGTCGCCTGGCCCGAGCTCGTCGATCGGTTTCATCTCCTTGCCCTCCGGCGCCGCGAGCTGACCGATGCGCTCCTTCTCGCGCTTGGAGATGTTGTGCACGTGCGAGTCGGAGGCAAGGACGCCGGAGTAGACGCGGATCAGGTTGATTCGCCCCGTGTAGGGATCGGCCGTCGTCTTGAACACGTAGGCAAGCAGGTCGCCATCCTCATCCGGCGCGATCTCCTCGGCGTGCTCCTCGGCGTCAAGCGCCTTGGCGCCGCCGTGCATCGCCGGCGAGGGCAGGTCTTCGACCAGCGCCTCGAGCAGGCGATTCGTGCCCAGGTTGCGGGTGGCGACGCCGCATGTGACAGGGAACAGGTGCCCATCGTTGACACCTTTCTTCAGCGCGGTGACGAGCTCGCCGTGCGAGATCTCCTCGCCTTCGAGATAGCGCTCCATGAGCTCGTCGGAGTTCTCGGCGACCTCGTCCATCAACTTCTCGCGGTACTCCTCGGCCTGCGCGCGCAGCTCGTCGGGAATCTCTATCTGCTTCGCGCTGGCACGGCCCTCGCCCTCGTACTCGAACGCGGTCATATCGATCAGATCGACGACACCGCGGATCTCGTGCTCGGAGCCGATAGGGATCTCGGTCGCAACGACATGAACGCCGAAGGCAGTCTTGAGCGAATCGAGGCAGCGAAAGAAATCGGCGCGCTCGCGGTCGAGCATGTTGACGAACACCAGGCGTGACAGGCCCTCCTCCGCGGCGCGTCGCCAGAGCCGCTCGGTGTGGACCTCGACGCCCATGACGGCGTTGATGACGAAAACAGCGGAATCGACGACGCGTAGAGCGCCGAGGGTGTCGGCGACGAAGCTTGGCTCCCCCGGAGTGTCGAGCATGTTGACCTTGCGCCCGTCGTGCTCGAACGAGGTCACGGCGGCGCCGATCGACATTCCCCGTGACTGCTCGTCGGGCTCGAAGTCGCAGACCGTGGTCCCGTCGTCGACGCGCCCGAGGCGGTTGACGACCCCGGACTCGAACAAGATCGCCTCGGCGAGGCTCGTCTTGCCGCTGCCCCGATGACCTACAAGCGCAACGTTTCGGATGCGGTCGGGAGCCTTGTGCGGCATTGAGGAACCCTATAAGACGAAGCGCGAGCGAAGACCGATTACCGCTTTCGTATGAAGCTGCGAGACGCGTGACTCGGTCACGCCGAGGACCTCGCCTATCTCGCGGAGGGTCAGATTCTCGTAGTAGTAGAGGGCGATTACGAGGCGCTCGCGCTCGGGCAAACCCTCGATCGCATCGGCGAGTCGATCCTTGAGCTCGGAGGCGTGCGCCTCGGACTCGGGGTCGACGGCCCCTGGATCTTGAATCGTGTCGAGGATCGAGATCTGGCTGCCGCCCTCGGGATCCGCGAACGTCCAGAGATCGTCGAGCGCCAGTACCGATGAGTTGGCGATCTGAAGCAGGACGTCCTGAAACTCCTCCACGGTGAGCTCGAGCTTGTCGGCCATCTCCTCGTCGGTCGGCGAGCGGCCGAGGGCGCCTTCGAGCGTGTGGTGAGCGCGTTCGACCTCGCGGGCGCGAGCCCGAACCGAACGCGGGACCCAGTCGAGCGAGCGCAGCTCGTCGATGATCGCACCCTTGACTCGGGCCACGGCGAAGGTTTCGAACTTGATCTCGCGCTCCATGTCGAAGCGCTCGATCGCACCGATCAAACCCAGCAGGCCGTAGGAGATGAGGTCGGACTCCTCGACATGAGACGGCAGACCCGAGGCCATGCGGCCGGCGATGAACTTGACCAGAGGTGAGTACGCGACGACGAGGCGCTCCCGCGCCTTCTCGTCGCCTTCGAGCTTGTAACGACGCCACAGCTCGCGCAACTCGACCGCTTTGACGTTCGTTTCCATCTAGCTTCCTTTGGGGACGTTATCGGCGCGCGCCTAAGCGCGCGGGTGTGCCTTTGCGTATTCGCTTTGCAGCCGGGAGGGCTCGACTCGGGTGTACACCTGCGTCGTCGACACGCTCGAGTGTCCCAGTAACTCTTGAATCGAGCGCAGATCAGCCCCGCCCTCGAGCAGGTGGGTGGCGAAGGAGTGGCGCAGGGTATGCGGCGAGATCCGCCCGCTCACTGCGGCCTCGCGCACCCATTTCTCCAACCGCCGGCGCACGTCCGAAGGCGAGAGGCGCCGCCCGCGGCGCGAGAGAAACAAGGCATCTTCGGGACCCGGCAGGCAAAGCGCGTGTCGCGCGGTTTCGAGGTAGCGCCGCAAAGCCCGCTGTGCGGGCTCGCCCACCGGCATCAGGCGAGTCTTGCGGCCCTTACCGGTGACGCGGATCGTCTCGGCGTCGAAGTCGATGTCATCGAGGTCAGCCGAAACGATCTCCTCGGCGCGCAGGCCGGACGAGTAAGCGAGCTCGAACAGCGCTCGATCGCGAACCTCGAGCGGCGTCCTCGCAGGAATCCGATCCAACAGCTTTGCGACCTCGTCGCGCCCGAGCACGCGCGGCAGATGCGAGTCGCGCTTGGGCGTCGACAGGAGATCGGCTGGATTTGCCGTGATCACTCCCGTCGCCACGAGATGCCGATGAAAGGCGCGAGTCGCGGTCAGCTTACGGGCGACGCTCGACTTGGCCAGACGGCGCTCGGAGAGCGCTGCGGCATAGGAGCGAAGGTCGCGATAGGCGAGCTCACCCGGCTCGCGACCACGTTCCGAAGCCCAGGCTGCGAGCTCGATCAGATCGCGTCCGTAGGCTCGCAGCGTTTCCGCAGACGATCCGCGAGTGTGAAGCTCTCGCGCGTAAATGCTCAGCGCGGCTTCCCAGGCCGGGCTCACTTCGAGCTCCCCCCGGGCAACCGCCGCCACGACACGTCGCTCGCTCACGCGTCTGGGTTCGCCATCAGCCGGTCTTCGCCTGCCCTGAGGCGGCGAATCAGCCGATATAGATCGGGGTTCCCACCGGGACTTGGTCATAGAGCTCGATCACGTCGCCAATTGCCATCCGCACGCAGCCGTGCGAGGCGGCGGAGCCGAGAGAGCCGACATCGTCGGTGCCGTGGATGCCGGCACCGGCGTAGATCCCCATCCAGCGCGCCTTGAGCGGATTCTCGGGAACCCCACCAGGGACGACCGTGCCTGCGAGGTCACCAGCCCAGTCGGAGTTGGGCACGTTCCAGACCGGATCGACCGCCTTGCTCTCGATGTTGTAAAGACCCTCGGGGGTGTCGAAGCCCTGGGCCCCGATCGCGACCGTGTAGGTCTTGCTCGGCTCGAGGTTCTCCCACAGCGTGAGCTCGAAGCTCGTGCGGTTGACCGTGAGGTAAGTCGGATAGCGCTCGGCGAGCTCGGCTGTCGTCACCTCGGGCTCGACGATCTCGACCGGAAGCGCCGCGGTGCGGCTGTGCGGGCTCTGTACCGCGGCCTCGAGACGCGAGCGCAGCTTCGATTTGTCGACGACACGGCCCTCGTGGCCCGGGACAGACGCGAGGTCGCCGGCGCTGGGCTCGATCGAGGCATCGACGGCGTCGGTGTTGACCTCGGCGGAGACCTTGGCGACGAACTCGTCCAGAGCGTTGTCGGAGTAGGTGATCTGCGGTGAGATCGCGACATCGACCTCGCCACCGGTCGCGTAGCGCCAAACGCGGGTCGGAAGGCCACCGTGCTGGCTCTCGGAGAGCGCACGGTCGACCATCCCATCGACGTCGGAGGAGACCTTGAGCTGCTTGGGCGAGAGCTGGTACTTGACGCCGTCGTACTTGACCACGACGTGATTGCGAAGCGGCGCGACCAGCTTCTTGTCGACGATCTCGCCGGCCTCGGCGGCGGTCATCCCACCGACGTCGACGCCACCGATCGTCACCCCTTCGGCGATCTCGTCGGAGCGCGAGGAGTCCCACGCGTAGGCGCCGACAGCTCCCAGGAGCATCACTGCGACCAGAAAAACGACAGCTATTTGGATCTTTTTGACCACGGAGCCCAATCAGTGTAGGGAGCGACTTATTCGCGCCCCCTGATTTCATCTACGTTGCAACCGGCAGTTCAGATCTGGCCGCTTGCAGGGATTTCAGAGCCTAGAAACCCAGCGGCTCGCGATCTGCGGCAACGCCCTCGGGCTCACCGCGCGAGCGCTTCACGTGAGGGCTCCAGCGCAGGAACTCCTCGACCTCGCGTTCGTAGTGATACCCGTCTTCGCGTCCGCGCAAAACCGGCAGCAGCCTGAGGTGCTCGCCGAGGCGGGCGACGGCCTCGCGTGAAGTGAAGCCGTACTCGAAGCCGGTCGCCTTGTAGAGGCGGTTGTCGACTCCGCGCCCGAAGCGCATCAGGTTCGCGAGCTCGTCAGGGATGCGAAAGCCGAGCCGGCGCAGCGGGCCAACTAGGAGGCGACTACCGAACGGGGGCAGCACGGGCAAGGCTCGCTTTCCTGCCAGCGAAGCGGCCTCCGACAGCGCCAGGACCCCGTCACCGGCGACGTTGAAGGTGCCCGGGATCTCGTTCAGCGCCGCGTGTTCGAGCGCGTGAACTATGTCGTCCTCGTGAATGAACTGAAGCCGTGGGTCGAAGCCGAGCACCATCGGCACCAGCGGCAGCGAGAACATGCGCGTGAAACTGGTCTCGACGTCGGGCCCGAGGACGTTTGCGCAGCGAAGGGTGGTGACCGTGACCTCTGGGCGCTTGTCGGCAAAGTCGGCGACAGCCTGTTCGGCCTCGAGGATGTCGCGTTCGATCAGCGTGCCGGGGGCGTGGGGGCGGCCCATGCGCTCGGTGAAGAAAGCGGGATCGTCCTGCTCGGAGCCGTAGAACTGGGTCGAGCTCTTGAACACGAACTTGCGCACGGGCGAGTCCGCCCCGGTGCAGGCGGCAAGGATGTTCATGGTTCCGATGACGTTGTTCTCGTGCGTCTCGCGTGTTGGCGCCGCGAGAGAGTTGACGATCAGGCGCGTGTCGATGACGGTGTCGATCTCGGCCGCACGGACGATCCGCTGGATCAGCGAGTGGTGATTGGAGACCTTGACGAACTCGGTGCGCTCGAGCTCGCGCGTCGGCTCGCGTGAGTCGACGCCGATGATCGTCTCGATCTGCTCGAAGCCCTCCAGCGCCTGCGCCAGGCGGGCACCCCAATACGTGGCAAGGCCTGTGACGAGCACTCTCATCCGAACCACACTGATTTTCTCTTCGCCACCATTTCGTGCAGGTTCTCCTGGATCCGGGCTCTGATCTCCTGCGAAACGGTCTGAACCAGGGCTTTGTCGTGGACCGCCTCCGCGCCGCCGAGCTCAACCGTGTCGATCGGCTCGAGGAAGCGGATCTTGAACTTCGCCGGCAGGTATCCGAGCATGCCCAGAGGCCCGGCCCAGGGAAACGTCGGCGTGATCGGGAAGTAGATCAGCCCGGTGAGCTTCTGCAACGCTGAGACGTGGGCAAAGATCGGCGCCGCCTCCTCCGCGCCGACGACGCAGATCGGAACGAGCTTTGCCTCGGCGCGCATCGCGGCCTCGACGAAGCCGCCGCGGCCGAAGCGACGCAGCCGGTAGCGGTCCTTGTAGAGCTTCTCGGTGCCCTTGCGGCCCTCGGGGAACACCAGCACCAGCTGGCGTTCGTCGAATAGCAACCGGTGCACATTCGCCGGGTGCGCCGCGACGCCGCCGATCTTCGGGATCAGCATCGAGAAGCCCGGATAGCCCTTGAAGAAGTGCTCGACCGTGAGATAGAGCGGCCGAGGGCTCGCATGCTCCTCGTTGATCGCCTTGGCGATCATTGCCGCGTCAGGAGGCAGCGCACCCGAGTGGTTGGATATCAGCAGCGCTCCTCCCCGGTCCGGCACGTTCTCGATGCCCTCGACCTCGACGCGAAACCAGTAGCGGTAGAAGAACTCGTAGAGCGTCTGGTCGATGAGGCCCTCGATGCGCTCGGAGCGACCCCAGTCGTTGAGACGGCGATCGGGCTCGAGTGCCGGCAGCAGATCGCGCATCGCCTCCGCCGGGCGGCGTTCGGGGAGCAGGTCGGGCGAGCTCGCAGCCTCGATTTCCTCGGAGACTGGCTCGTCACTGCGCGAGAGGGAAGTTCGGTCGGCCATTAGATCGAACGAGCCATAGTATCCGGGCGTAGTGGAGCGCTCGAAGGATCAGGTGAGGCGAGCGGTGTGGCAGGCGATGGATCGTGAGGGTGTTTCGCGGTTCCCAGGAGCCGAGGGCAGGATCCCGAACTTCGCCGGCGCCAAGCTCGCTGCCGAGAAGCTGGCCGGCCATCGCACCTGGAAACGGGCGCGGACGATCAAGGCCAACCCGGACTCGCCCCAGACCCACGCCCGCCGCCGCGCCCTGGAAGAGGGCAAGACGCTGGTCATGGCGGTCCCCCGGCTTCGAGACCAGCACCCTTTCAGGCTGCTCGATCCACGCAAGCTGAACGCAGAGCAGGTACGCGAGGCGGCGACGATCAAGGGCGCTCTCAAGCACGGTCGCGTCGTCGCCGACGACGAGCTGCCCGAGATCGACATCGTCCTCTGCGGCACCGTGGCGGCGAACCTCAAGGGCGCGAGGGTCGGTAAGGGCGGCGGGTTCTCCGACATCGAGTACGGCTTGCTGATCGAGGCGGGCAAGATCGACAGCCACACGGTCGTCGTCACCACCTGCCATCCGCTTCAGATCGTGCGCGAGAACCTGATGATGACCGACCACGATCTTCCGGTCGACCTGGTCGCGACCCCGCGCGCCGTGATCGAGGTCGAGCGCGACTACGCCAGGCCCCGCGGCATCCTTTGGAACCATCTGCAGCCGCCGCAGATTCACGAGATCCCGATCCTCGAGCGCATGGGCTATGCGTGAGTGGTGTCGGCTGATCAGCGCGCCTTGAGTCGCCCCCTCGCCACCCCCAGCGATGGCCCCGACCCTTACGGCAATCCCGAGCCGCAATGGCTCGAGATCAACTGGGCGGAACACCGCCAAACCACCGAGGTGGGTCGAGCCGAAGTCAACTTCGTCGAGATCGGGCCGGCACCGGGGGAGCCGCCGCACCCGCTCGCGGTCATTTTCATCCACGGGCTCTCGGGCTGCTGGCAGAACTGGCTCGAGAACATTCCCGATTTCGCTCAGCGCCATCGTGTGCTCGCGCTCGACCTTCCCGGCTTCGGCGACTCGCCGGCTCCCGACTGGGAGGTCTCGGTGCCCAACTACGGCCGCCTTCTGCTCGATTTCTGCGATGCCCTCGGCGTCGAGGACTGCGCCATCGTCGGCAACTCACTGGGCGGGTTCGTCGCGGCCGAGGCGGCAATTCGCCAACCCGGGCGATTCGAGAAGTTGATCCTCGTGTCCGCCGCCGGGGTGTCGAGCGCGCGGCTGCGAAGGCGCCCTGTCGCGGTCGTCGCCAGGATGATGGCTGCCGGAACTCCGGTCGCCTTGAAGGCGCAAACGCGCGCGCTTCGGCGCAGCCGGGCGCGGACGATCGCATTCTCGGGCCTCTTCGACGATCCCAACAGCCTGCGTCCGGAGTTGATCTCGGAGTTCTTCGAGGGTGGGATGCGCGGTGAATCGTTCGTCGAGGCGCTGACCGAGCTCGCGGGCTATGACTTCCTTCACCGCCTCGAGGAGGTCGAGGTGCCAACACTGATCGTCTGGGGTCGCCAGGACCGCGTCGTCCCGCCGCGCGACGCGCTCGAGTACGAGCAGCGTATGAGCAACGCGGAACTCGTCGTCTTCGACCAATGCGGCCATGTGCCGATGGCCGAACGGCCGACCCGCTTCAACCGCACCCTCGAGCGGTTCCTCGATCAGCCCTAGCCGGTGATCGCACCCTCTGAGGCCGAGCCGACCGTCTTCGCGTACTTGGCGAGGACGCCGGTCGGATACTCGGGCTCTGGCGAGACATAGGCGGCGACGCGCGCGGCGATCTCGTCGTCGGAGAGATCGACGTCGAGCACGCGACGCTCGATGTCGATCGTCACCCCATCCCCGTCGCGAATCGCCGCGATTGGGCCACCCTTGACCGCCTCGGGGGCGACGTGGCCGACCATGAGACCGCGGGTGGCGCCGGAGAAGCGGCCGTCGGTGAGCAGCGCGACCTCCTCGCCGAGTCCCTCGCCGACGATCGCCGCGGTGACCTGAAGCATCTCGCGCATCCCGGGGCCGCCGGCCGGTCCCTCGTTGCGGATGACGACGATGTCGCCGGCGACGATCTCGCCCGCCTTGAGCGCGGCGAAGCAGTCCTCCTCGCGCTCGAAGACCCTCGCCGGGCCGCTTTGGCCCTTGCGCTCGGTGCCGGCGAGCTTGACCACCGCGCCCTCGGGTGCGAGGTTTCCGCGCAGGATCGCGAGGCCACCCTCGGGCTTGAGTGGGTTCGACAGCGCTCGCACCACTTCTTGGCCGTCCCGCTCGACGGCGGCGTCTGCCTCCTCGCCAATCGTGCGACCGCTGACGGTGAGCTGGTCGCGATGCAAGAGGCCGGCCTCCGATAGTCGACTGAGGATCAGCGGCACGCCACCGGCGCGGTAGAGGTCGGTGGCGACGAAACGGCCGGCGGGCTTGAGGTCGGCGAGCAACGGAGTCCGTTTGGAGATCCGCTCGAAATCGTCGATCGCGAGCTCGATGCCGGCCTCACGAGCGACCGCGAGCAGGTGCAGGACGCCATTGGTCGAGCCACCAGAGGCGCTGACGCAGGCGATCGCGTTCTCGAGCGACTCGCGGGTGATCACCTTCGACGGGCGCAGATCGTCGGCGAGCACGCGCATCACGAGCTCGCCGATCTGCTCCGAGACGGTGTTCTTCGCGTCGTCCTCGGCCGGAACCATCGCCGAGCCGGCCGGCGAGATCCCCAGCGCCTCGAAGGCACAGGCCATCG
>JBKJXG010000148.1:0-2552 GCA_046716525.1 Solirubrobacterales bacterium | reverse complement strand
AGAGCCGAATCGGACGATCAACGCCGCGACGAGCCCCTTCAGCCCGAGCAAGGTGCCCGCGTCGACCGAGAACGGGGCGGAGGGCGCGGCTGCGACGGCGGCGAGCGCAGCCAGGCCGCCGACGACGCCGAACGTCAGGGCCACGAGCCCTTCGACGGGAAGGCCGACGAACCGCGCTCCCTCCACGTCAGACGAGATCGCCTGGAGCGCGCGGCCGTACCTCGTGCGCTCGAGGGCCCATGCCGCCAGCGCTGTGAGCAGCGCAGCCAGGCCGATGACGAAGAACGACCGGACCTGAACGCTCGCGCCGGCGATCGTGACCAGGCCGTCGTGACCGACCCTGTCGAATGGGATCGGGTCGGGGAACACGTATGCCGGCCGCGTGAAGGTCGCGCCGATCATGCCCCGGAGGGCGAACGCGATCGCAAGCGTCGCTGCGACCCAGCCCAAGGTCGAGCCGCGCAGGAGATACGGCTCGATGAAGAGGACGTAGGTTGCTGCCGCGACCGCCATGCAGACGACGAGCGCGACGACGAGCGCGACGAGGAAGCGCCCAGCCGGAATGCTCGTCTGGCTGACCGGCGCCGTGCCCGCGGCCACGAGCAAGGTGGCAAAAACGGCGAATGCGACCAGGTCGCCGAACGCGAAATAGACGATCCCCGTGAGCCGGTAGATGAGCGAGTGTCCGACCGCGAAGATGCCGTAGATGGCGCCCGCGGCGAGTCCGGTGACGATCACCTGGACGATCAGGCTCACGGGCGGACACTACTCAGGGATCCGGCGGACCTGGCCCGCACACAGATAGGACGCTGGACCTATAGACGATCCTCGATCCTGCTGATATGAAGGACCCTCAGGTAATCGGGGGACGACAGGGGGGTCTATAAGTGCGTAGGAACACTCGACTTTGGGTCGCGCTCGCGAGCGCGCTCACCATAGCCGGTGTCTTCGTCGGCTTCGGCATGACGAACGGCACGGGCAACGATCAGTCAGCACAGCGGGTCGGCATCGCCTCGCGCGTCGCGGCGGGGACAGGGGCAAATGTGGCTGCGAGCAGCGCGTCGACGGCGTCTGCTGCCCAGAGGACGGAAGTCGCGCTACCGGGGCTCACACGCCCGCTGCGCGACATGGCGAACGTCAAGCCCGGCAAGCGCCACGCCACTCGTGAGCTGTCGAGGACGGAGGGGCTCGGCGCGACCAGCTCGGGCCTCACCGCGGCGGTTCAGACCAGGGCCGGCAGCGGTCAGATGCCTTCGCCGATCCAGAACTTCGACGGCGTCTCGAATATGTGCGGCTGCCTGCCGCCCGATACGAACGGTGACGTCGGCCCGAACCACTACATGCAGTGGGTCAACACACATTTTGCGATCTACACAATGACGGGAACGCTGGTCGGCGCGACGCTGCCCGGAAACGCTCTGGGGGCGGGCAATCCGAACGCCCCCACGTGCGCGACGAGCAACGACGGCGACCCGATCGTTCTCTACGACCAGTACTCGGGCCGTTGGCTCGCTTCGCAGTTCGCGTTTCCGAACGGCGCGACGGTCGGGCCGTACTACCAGTGCGTAGCGGTCTCGAGCTCGAACGACCCTTCGGGGACCTGGTGCGGCTACGAGTACCTCGTCTCCGCGACCAAGCTCAACGACTATCCGAAGTTCGGGGTTTGGCCGACCCAGAACGCCTACATGGCCACGATCAACCAGTTCAACTCGCCCAACTTCAGCTGGGGTGGTGTCGGCGTCATGGCGTTCGAGCGCGACCAGATGATCAACTGCGGGCCTGCGCGCATGCTCTACAAGGACATGTTCGTCGACGCCCCGGCTCTCTGGGGCGGGATGCTCCCGGCTGATGCCGACGGCCCGACGCTGCCCCCGGCGAACGCACCAGCTCCGCTAATCGAGGTCGACGACAACGCATGGGATCCGCCGAACTTCCCGGTGGATCGCCTCGACGTCTGGAACGGGACTGCGAACTGGCATCCCGTGACCCCGTCGCTGACCGTGACGCACGAAGGGATCCTCCCGACGGCGTCCTTCGACGGAATCCTCTGCGGCTTCAGCTCGTGCGTGCCGCAGCCCGGCACGTCTCAGCGGCTCGACACGCTCGGAGACAGGCTCATGTACCGGCTGGCCTATCGGAACTTCGGTGACCATCAGTCGTTGGTCGTCAACCACACGGTCAACGTCGGATCGAACCGGGCCGGAGTTCGCTGGTACGACCTGACGAAGACGACGGGCAACTGGAGCATCGCCCAGCAGAGCACCTACGCACCCACCGATGGACTGCACAGGTGGATGGGGAGCTCGGCGATGGATCAGGACGGGAACATGGCAATCGGCTTCTCGATCGGAAACGGCACCGCGCCCAACTACCCGAGCATCAAGTACGTGGGCCGCCTCGCAACCGATCCGCCGAACCAGCTTCCGCAGGCCGAGGAGCTCCTCCACAGCGGCACCGGCTCGCAGACGCATTCTGCCGGCCGCTGGGGTGACTACTCGATGCTGGCGACCGATCCTGTCGACGACTGCACGTTCTGGTACACGACCGAGTAC
>JBKJXG010000147.1:0-8853 GCA_046716525.1 Solirubrobacterales bacterium | reverse complement strand
GGGCACTCGTCGTAGCGACAGGTCACGCCCCAATGCGACCCTCCGCTCCAGTCGAGGCCCGGGCCGACGCAATGCAGCTCCCAACCGTCGGGCAGAAGCAGCCCCTGCTTGGCGGCGATCGCCATGTTGGCCTCGCAGGTAGCGTCCTCGATCGAGACCGGCTCGCCTGCCGCGTTGCGGACCTGAGCCAGGTTGCGCTTGCGTTCGGTGTCGGCCGTACCGGCCGTGTCGGTCCTGTGGGGCCTGTGGGCCGGGGCGTCGCGGGGCGGCGTTGCCGTAGAGCGCTTTGGCTCGACGGAGAAGCCGAGATCGAAGCGGGCTTCGGCACGGCTGACGATCGAGATCGAGGCGACCAGCGCGAGCGCGATGGCCGCCAGCGCCCAAACGACGTGGCTGCGACTGCTCCAAGCGGTGCTTCGAGACTCCATGTCCCGCCATCGGCGGGGCAGTCTCAGGCGTGAGCGAGGCGCTCGTTACTGGACGGGCAGTGGAGCCGTTTCTAGCCGTCGTCCTGGTGAAAAGCCCAGCGAATCTCGTCGATCGAGAGGCCCGAGGAGAGGCAGGCAAGGAGCTTCATCCGCGCTGCCTGGGGTGAGAGGAACCCGGCCGGGACGATTGCGGTCTCCCGCAGGTCGCGTTCTGACCCGCGATAGCCGTAGGTGGCGCTGAGGATGACCCCGCGTTCGGGACGGCAGTAGGCGATCACCGGAATCCGCTCGGCTGCATCGGCCCAGAGCTCGAGCAGCGGCGGGGCCAGATGCCCAGCTCCGAGGGTCGCGATGTCGACGCCATCGGGGTCGGTGTCGAGTGCCGCCCGCGCCAGGGTGCCGTCGTCGCCGGCGCCGGTCGGGATGACGAAGACGCGACCGTTGAGATGGGGAGGGTCAAGCGGCGGGTTTCGCGGAATTTGCGACCAGATCGTGGGATGACCTTCGGTGACGCGCCCGAGCGGACCGGTCTGCGGCGAGGAAAAAGCGACGAGCGACGTCGTATCGGTCTTGCGCGCGCAACGCGCATGATGGATCTCGCCACCGAAGCAGACCAATACGCCCATCCCGGCAGCCGCCTCGCTGGCTGCGACGCTGACGGCGTCGACCGCGTTGGCGGGACCGTCGGCGCCGGGAGCCGTGGCGGGCCGGATCGCACCGGTGAAGACGATCGGCGCCTCGGCGTCGTGGACGACGTCGCAGAGCATCGCGGTCTCTTCGAGCGTGTCCGTGCCGTGGGTGACGACGACACCGATACCGCGTCGAGCGACATCGCGTGCGGCACGGCAGATTCGTAGTTGGTCGTCGAGCGTGAGATGGGTACTGGGAACGTTGGAGATCGTCTCCACCTCGAGTCCGTCATAGGCCGCGAGACTGGGAATCGAGGCAACGAGCGCGTCGGCGTCGAGTCCGGGAGTGGCGCCCTGCTCGCCCGTCATCGAGATCGTCCCGCCGGCTGCCAGCATGCGTACGTTGCGCGCCTTGGTGTCTCCGTCTGCTCTCACGGCCACCGCGCGAAGATAGCTGCGAGCTCACGTTTGCGTCGCTGCGACTGTTTCATCACCATGACCGAAATCACTACGCAACCCGCGCTGTATACGACTGTCGAGAGCCCTATCGGCGAGCTGCTGTTAGCCGGCGACGGCGCGACTCTGAACGAGCTGCACATGCGAAGCGCGCCGCGCGCGCTCGAGGTTGCGGCCGAAGCCGAGCACGACCACGGCGCCTTTCGCGAGGCGCGCGGCCAGCTCGGCGAGTATTTCGCCGGCGCCCGGAGGCGGTTCGAGCTCGCACTACAGCCGGCGGGCACCGTCTTTCAACGCCGCGTCTGGAGTGAGCTCGAACGGATCGAGTTCGGTGAAACGATCTCCTATGCCGAGCTCGCCCGGCGCATCGGCCGCAGGGGCTCGGCTCGTGCCGTCGGTGCTGCCAACGGCCGCAATCCGATCTCGATCATCATTCCCTGCCACCGCGTCGTCGGCACCGACGGCACGCTCACCGGCTACAGCGGCGGGGTCCGGCGCAAGCAGAGGCTGCTCGAGCTCGAAAGCGTTTCTCTCTAGAACGAAGAAGAGCCCCCGCCGAAGCGGGGGCTCTTCGAAGTCCGATACCGCGGCGCTTACGTCGCCGAGACGTTTGCGGCGCGCGGGCCCTTGTCGCTGTCCTCTGACTCGAAGGTGACCTTGTCACCCTCGTTCAGTGAGCGAAAGCCCTCGCCGTTGATCGCGCTCTGGTGCACGAACAGGTCCTTCGAGCCGTCATCGGGTGTGATGAAGCCGAAGCCCTTGTCGGGGTTGAACCACTTGACTGTTCCGGTTGCCATGTATGTCCTCCATGGATCTTGTGCTTGCGAACCACGGGGGTGAAAACCGAGAACGAGGAGCGCTGGCACGATTACCCGGGCGCTTTACCCGAGCCTTGACAACGCGACGGTAGCAAAGTTTTCGGGCGACATCGCACGAGATCGTCCCAAGAGGACCCTCATCCTTCGTGATCGTCGCCTATGTCCGAGCACGAACCGGCGCCTGAGCCGAGGCGATCGACTACCGTCGCCCCTGGTGTCTGCCGCTCTGCTGTCTCGTCGCCCCAGTCCGTTCGCCGTGCTCAGCGGGCTCGTCGTCATGGCGGCGGCGATGTTCGCGCCGGTGGCCGCCGCCGATGCGGCGCCGAGCAAGCTCACTCGCTACTCGGCCGTCGACGGCTGCTTTGCATTGCAATCACAATCGAGCGGAGAATTCCTGGCCAAGGGCGGTGGCGGTTACGTCTCGACCGCCGAGCTCACCGGGGCCGAGCGCTTCCGCCTCCAGGCGACGACGCTGGGCGAGTATCTCTTTTACGGCACGGCCAGCGACTTCATGGCGGTCGCCGGCGACAGCGTGGCGCCGGCTGCGCAGCCGAGCCCGGAGGCCGAGTGGACGCTGAGCGAGCAGGGCAGCGGCTTCACGATCGTCAACGCGCCGAGCGGGCGCGCGCTGGCCCTGCAGGGCTCCGCCGCAGTCGCAGCGACCACACCGGCGGTGTTCGACCTCGTCGCCGCCGAAGGCTGTCCTACCTATCCCGAGGTTGACATCAACGCCAGCGGTGGGCCGAGCAAGGGCCCGTCGACGCGCTATGGCGAGGTCAGCGGCTTGGTCGATAGCCACATGCACGGGATGGCGTTCGAGTTCCTCGGCGGGCGCGCTCACTGCGGCAGGCCGTGGCACAAGTACGGTGCTCCCTACGCCCTCGTCGACTGCGCCGATCACGAGCCCAACGGCTGCCCCGCTGTGCTCGAGAACGCGCTCTACGGCAACCCCGCCCGCTGCCACGACACAGTTGGCTGGCCCACGTTCAAGGACTGGCCCGCCCACGACTCGCTCACGCACGAGTCGTTCTACTACCGCTGGCTCGAGCGCTCGTGGCGCGGCGGACTTCGGCTCTACACGAACCTGATGGTCGAAAACAGCGTGCTCTGCAAGCTCTATCCCTACAAGCAGAACAGCTGCGACGAGATGGAGAGCGTGCTGCTTCAGATCGAGGACATCAACGAGCTTCAGGACTACATCGACGCCCAGAGCGGTGGCCCGGGCAAGGGCTGGTTTCGCATCGTCGAGTCACCGCAGCAGGCGCGAAAGCAGATCAACAAGGGCAACCTCGCCGTCGTCTTGGGGATGGAGGTCTCGGACCCGTTCGGCTGCTCGGTCAAGAACGACTTCCCTGAATGCGACAAGGCTGAGATCGACTTCTGGCTCGACAAGCTCCACGACCTCGGCCTGCGCCAGTTCGAGATCGTCAACAAGTTCGACAACGCTCTCACCGGCGTGGCCGGCGACAGCGGCGAGACGGGCGCGCTCACCAACGGCGCCAACTTCATCAACACCGGCAAGTTCTGGGACCTCGAGGGTTGCGCCGACCCCGAGAATCACGACAAGGATCCGACCGCGGTTGAGGTCCCGACCCAGGACGCGATGATCGGCAACGGTCTCGACGCCTTCCTCGCGCCGGGCACCCTTCCCGTCTACGACGGCGGGCCGTACTGCAACCAGCGGGGACTGACGACGCTGGGCGAGTACACGATCCGCCAGATGATGAAGAAGAAGATGATCTTCGACCCCGACCACATGAGCGTGATCGCCCGTGATCAGGCCCTCAACGTGGTCGAGTCGAAGGACTACTCGGGCATCGTCTCCTCCCACAGCTGGAGCACCGAAAACGCGCTGCCCCGGATCTACCGCCTCGGCGGCCTCGTCACGCCCTACGCGGGCGACTCGGAGAGCTTCGTCGAGCAGTGGCGCCACCTGCGCGATTACTACAAAGCCACCGGCGACCAGTACTTCGGTGTCGGTTACGGCGCCGACGCCAACGGCTTCGGCTCGCAGGGCGCGCCGCGCGGCGCCGATGTGCCAAATCCCGTCGCCTACCCGTTCGAGTCGTTCGACGGCAAGGTCACGCTCGACCATCAGGTCTCGGGCGAGCGCGTGTACGACATCAACACCGATGGCGTCGCGCACTACGGCCTCTATCCGGACTGGATCGAGGATCTGAGGATGCTGGCGGGCGAGAAGGTCGTCCGCGACATGGGCCGCGGAGCCGAGGCCTACCTGCAGATGTGGGAGCGCGCCGAGGGCATCCGCGGCGTCGGCTGCAAGGGCTGGAGCAAGCGCTTCTTGACGCCGCGGGGCTTCAAGCGCCTGCGGCTGGGTGCGAAGCCGAACAAGGTCCTGCGCAGTACGCGCCAGCCGTTCAGTCGCACGCGGACGTGGCGCTGGTGTGCCGAGGCCGGTAAGGGCAGCGGGCCACGCCAGACGCGGAAGTCCGAGGTCGCCGCCGTGTTTGACAAGGGCGCCAAGGTCGCGCTGATCGCAAGCAACTCGCGCAAGCATCGCGCCGAGGGCATCCGCCCGGGCGAGCCGGCATCGGCGCTTCGCGGTAAGGCGAAGAGGGTCGGCGCCAGCCTTTACGTTCGTGAGGCCGGGCGCGGGCGCCAGTTCGTCTACGGCGTCGAGGGCAAGCGGGTGCGTTTCGTCGCCCTCGCGTCGCGCAAGGCGGCCGCAAGGCCCGGCACGCTGAAGCGCTACATCGCCCGCACGCGCCTGCGCTAGCTGCCTCCCGCGCCGAGCAATTGGCGGCCATCTGTGAGGAGCGGCGGGCCGTACTTCGGCAGGCGCGTACCGCGCTTTATGGCTAATCTCGGGCGCGTGCGCAGGGGCCTCACCGTCTTGCTGACCGCGTCGATCGCAGCTTGTCTGCTTCCCGGAGCCGCTTCGGCTCAGGAGGCGCCGATCTGCCTCAAGGTCAAGGAGAAGCTCAGCGACAACCGCGACGTCTGGAAGGGCAGCAACGGTCGCGACAGCGTCACTGGTTTGCGTGGCAAGGACAAGATGGACGGCCGCGACGGCAACGATCGCGTCAACGGCGGCCGCGACAACGACGTGGTCAAGGGCGGGGCCGGCAACGACGTCGTCTGCGGCGGCCGCGGCACCGACAAACTCTACGGCGGGCCCGGCGACGACATCATCTATGGCGAGGAAGAAAACGACACGATCTATCCCGGGCCCGGTAACGACACGGTTCTCGGCTCCGAAGGCGACGACAGGATCTACGGCTGGGGCGAGGTCGGCGGCGAGATCGTCGACGACGGCAAAGACCTGCTCGATGGTGGCTTCAACGACGACATCATTGAAGCCGGCGGCCCCGACAAGCTGCTCGGCTTCACCCACGACGACACCCTCTCGACCAAGACACCGCAGATAGCCCCGAAGCTGATGGACGGTGGCGGCAACGACGACCTCATCTTCGGCTCGGAGGTCGGCGATCTCATCCGCGGCGGCATCAACGGCCAGGACAAGCTCTATGGCGCCGGTGGCAACGACGAGATCTCGGGCGAGGACAACGACGACAAGCTCTTCGGTCAGGCCGGTGACGACGAGCTCCTCGGCAACGACGGCGCGGACGCTCTCGACGGCGGCCCCGGCGACGACTTCTGCGACGGTGGCGAGCTCGAGGACACCGCTAAGGACTGCGAAGAGGAGAAGTCGATCCCGCGCGTTGTCGCCTCCTTCGCCTGGGGTACCTAGCGCTAAGACGACGCGGCGGGGTGCGTCGCTCAGCTGATCAGCTCGGGCGCGAGCGAGCGCTCGCGCACACGCATCTCGAGGCCGCCCTTCGGGCTCAGCGTCGGCATTTGGCGGATCGTCATTGTCCGGCCCGGCAGCAGCTCGAAGCGCAGCTGCTGGAGCAGCATCGTTGTCAGCAGCTTGACCTCGGTCTGGCCGAAGCGCTTGCCGATGCAGATCCGCGAGCCGCCGCCGAACGGCACGTATGCGCCGCGCGGCATCGCCGCCTTTCGCTCCCGCGTGAAGCGCTCAGGGATGAAGGCCTCGGGATCGGGAAAGACTTCCGGAAGGCGATGGCTGGCCCACGAGCAGTAGTCGACGTGGGCGCCCGCCGGGACGGTGTGGCCGGCGAACTCGAAATCGCGTACGGCGCGACGCGGACCGACCCACGCCGGCGGGTAGAGGCGCAGAACCTCGTCCACGACCATGTCGAGATAGGGCAATTGGGTGAACAGTTCGGTGGCGCTGGGAGCCCGGCCGGCGAGGACCTCGTCCTGCTCGGCCTGAAGGCGGGCGAGCACATGCGGATGACGGGCGAGCTCGTAAAGCAAGAAGCTGACCGTGGAAGTTGTGGTGTCGTGGCCGGCGAACATCAGGGTCATCAACTGGTCACGGACCTCTCCGTCCGAGAGCGCCGAACCGTCGTCGTCGCGCGCCGCGAGCAGCAGGCTGAGGATGTCGAGGCGGTTGAGATCTTGGCGCGCGCGGCGCTCGGCGATCTCGGCATAGACGATCTCATCGAGCACCTTGCGCGAGCTGGTGAGCCGGTGCCAAGGCGAACGCGGTCCGCGCAGCATGCGCATCAGATAGTCCGTGCCGTAATAGCCGAGCGCGCGTTCGAAGTGAACGGCGGCGGTCGCGCCACGGTCGCCGTCATCGGGGTCGAGCCCGAGCAGCGCCCGCATCGCGATCCGCATCGCCAGCTTGCGAGACCAGGCGTAGACATCGATGACCTCGTCGGGGACCAGCTGCGCGATCGCCGCTTCGGCCTCACCGATCATCGCCTCGACCGACGCCTCGATCTGTTCATGGTGAAAGGCCGGCAGCATGATTCGCCGGGCGCGGTCGTGATAGCCGGCGTCGATAGTCAGCAGGCCGTCGCCGAGCAGCGGGATCAGATCGCCGAAGCTGCCCTCGCGCCAGTGAAAGTTGTGCGGGTGCGAGACCGTGACGTAGTGGTTGGCGGCCGGCCCGAGCATGAAGACCACCGGTGAGTGCATGAGCCGCAGGGTGAAGATCGGGCCGAACTCCTCGTAGGCCGAGAGCAGGATCGGCAGCGGGTCGAAGGCCATCCGGCGGGTCCGGGCGAGATCGAAGTTGGTCGGCCCCGGCGGGTAGGGCACCCGCGCCTGGCGCTCGCTGGCGAGGTCCTCCCAGATTCGACGCAAGGGGTTCAGCGACACCGGCGCCGGGCGCGCATCGGTCTCGGGCAGGCCGTACAGCGGCGGCTCGCTCGCTGCGGGTTTGGTCTCGAGCCTGCTCTCCACCGACCCAGCTTATGGCCCAGCCGGACGGCTCAGTGTGCCTGAGCTCTCCGCCTGGATCTTTGCCTGACCCGCGTCGGTAGGCTCACCGCTATCGCGCCCGTGTGCGGCGGGTTGCACAACAACTAGGAGGAGCTCGAAACGATGGCAAGGCAACCGCGTTCGCTGAACGGCAAGGTAGTGGCGATCACCGGCGGCGCCCGTGGGATCGGCAAGGCCACCGCTCAGGCGCTGGTGCGCAAAGGCGCCAAGGTCGCGATCGGCGACCTCGACCGCGAGCTCGCCGAGCAGACCGCGGCCGAGCTTGGCGGCGACACGCTTGCGCTCGAGCTCGACGTCACCCTTCGCGATTCCTTCGAGGGTTTCCTCGACCAGGTGGAAGAACGGCTTGGCTCGCTCGACGTGCTCATCAACAACGCGGGGATCATGCCGCTGAGCCAGTTCGTCGACGAGGACGACCGTACCGCCGAACGCATGATCGACATCAACGTCCACGGCGTCCTCTTCGGAATGAAGCTGGCGCTGCCGCGGATGCAGCGGCGCAACTCGGGACACCTCGTCAACATCGCTTCGCAGGCGGGCAAGGCCGGGTTTCCCGGCGGCGCCACCTACTGCGGCACAAAGCACTTCGTCGTCGGCGTCTCAGAGGCGGTACGAGCGGAGCTTCGCGAGACCAATATCGAGGTCTCCTGCGTGATGCCCGCCGTCGTCAAGACCGAGCTCGGGTCAGGGCTGCCCGAAACCCGGGCGATCAAGCCGATCGAGCCGGAGGACGTCGCCGACGCAATCGTCGCCGCTCTCGAGCGGCCGAAGTTCGACGTCTGGGTGCCGCGCGAGAGCGCAGCGATCAGCAAGGTGATGAACCTGCTCCCGCGGGGCGGGCGCGAGGGCTTCGCGCGGCTGCTGAAGGCCGACAAGGGGCTCGCCGAGCCCGACACGCGAGTCCGGGCCGCGTACGAGGATCGCGCCGCGCACTCGGAACCCGCGCTCGACGAGCCCGAGACGAGCGAGGCGCCGAGCGAGAGCGAGACGGCTGCGCGTTAGGCCTTTCGCGATCCCCCGGGGCCGTGCTGGTGGCGCGGTCGTGGTTGGAGCTGGGTAGCACAGCTGCCGTACCCAGCAAGACCCGCCCCCATCCCGCCACCGACCCAACGGGTCGACAACATCAATAGCCACGCCCTAGGCAATCGCCGTCAGCGCTGCGGCGAAGGCAAAACCGAGCACGGTGACGAGCCCGACGCCGAGCGAGTGTCCGCTCTCCTCGTAGGCCTGGGGGATCATCGAGGT
>JBKJXG010000146.1:0-3307 GCA_046716525.1 Solirubrobacterales bacterium | reverse complement strand
CCGGGTCTCGGCGATGTTGCGCTCGACCGCCGGGTTGAGCTGATGCAGGACGGTGAGGACCTCGGACCGGATTCGGTTGCGAGCGAACACCGGCTCGTCGTTGGTCTCGTCGTCGACGAAGGGGAGCTCGGCGGCAGCGGCCAGCTCGCGCGTGCGTTCGCGCTGGAGCTCGAGCAGCGGGCGGATGACGCGGCCGTTTCGAGGCGCCAGACCCAGCAGAGCGCGTGAGCCGGGCGACGCCGTCAGCCTGTAGATCACCGTCTCGGCGATGTCGGTGCGGGTGTGACCGGTCGCGATCACGCCGGAGCCTGTGCGATCGCGCAGGCGCTCGGCGGCGTCGTAGCGAACAACGCGAGCTGCGGCCTGGAGATTGCCGCTAAGGGGTTCGCGTAAGCGCTCGACGTGAAGATCGATGCGCAGTGCAGCGCAGAGTTGCCGGCAGGCAGCCTCGCCGGCGTCGGCGCCCTCGCGCAGCCCGTAGTTGAGGTGCAGCGCGTGCACCGACTTCGCCCCGAGCTCGTGCGTCAGGCCCGCGGCGACGGCCGCGGAATCGGCTCCGCCCGAAATCATCACCACAGCGGCGACGTCGTTGCCGAGCAGGCCGCTCGAACGTACGACGCCGGCGAGCTCGGCGAGCGCCTCCTTCTTCACCACGGGTCGATAGTACGCGCGGTGCCAGCGGATTCCTGCCAAGCCGTCTCGAGGCGGACGGTTCGCGTTCGACTCTCAGATCCTCATTTGAGGTCGTCGGGGTCGCGAGCGCTGACGACGAAGAGCTCGACCGGGTCTCCGAACCCCTTCAGCTCGACCCGGCCGATCGGGTCGAATCGGAGATATTCCGAATCGCCGATCGCTTGCGCGACCGCCGTCGTCACCATCACCTCGCCCCCGAGCGCCCGGGCGACGACACGGTGGCTGAGATTGACCTCGGTCCCGAAATAGTCGCCTTCGCGATAGACGGCGCGACCGTAGTGCAACCCGACTCGTGGCTGGGGCCGGTCGGGAAAGAGCGCCAGGAACCCGACCGCCCACTCGGTCAGGGTCACCGGGTCGGGTGAGACGATCATCACCTCGTCACCGATCGTCTTCACGATCAACGCCTCGGCCGGCAGTGTCGCCTCGACGGTCTCGACGAAACGCTCGACGAGGTCGATCGCCTCGTCGTCACCCTCCTCCTCGGTGAAACGGACGAAGCCCGTCAGATCGACGAAGCAGAACGCCATCCGGACCCGGCCCATTTGACGCATGCCGCCGAAGTCGACTTCCATGTGGCCGACGACATCCTGCTCGATGTAGAAGCGCAGGTATCGCTGGTGCACGTATTCCATCAGCGGCGAGGTCATCGGCAGGAGCTCGCGTGCAAGCCCCTCCATCTCTTCCGCCATCTCGAGCGCATCGACGCCCTGGCGGATCAAGGGCTCGTGAACGTAGAGGTGGAAGAGCCGGACCTCGGCCTCGGCGATCCTTCGGATCGATTGCGCGTAGACCCGTACCAGTTGCAGCAAGGCGACGAGCGGGAAGCCCGCCCCGAGCATCGAGGCCATGTTCTCGACCGCGAGCACGTCCTGCTCGTTGAGCGTGCCCTCGAGCGCGGTCGGAGTCCCCAGCAGCGTCATCACCCGTTCGATCAGCTCCTCCTCGAGGCCCGTTCGCCCAGCGGCCTCCGCGCGAGCTACGGGCTCGTCGCGGGCTCCGGGCAGCAGGTCCTCGACTAAGCCGAAGGCGAGACGGCCGTCGCGCACGGCGAGACGCAGGTCCTCGAGCGAATGACCGCGCTCGCGCATGCGAGCGACGACTCGGGCCTGGGCAGCCGCCGCGGGCGTCCAGCGGCCCTTGCGAACGGGAACGACCTCGAGCTCTGCCCAGCGCTTCAGCGTCGAGGGCGAGACGCCGGCGATCCGGGCAGCCTCGCTGAGTGAAATCTGTGCTTCGGCCACGGCAAACGATCCTCGCAGGGTGGCTGTCGCGTTGTGTGACCGATCAGCCACGTAGCAGCGGTCACATACGTGGAGCGACCGGGTCTCGCCCGGTCGCTCTGCGGGCTTGACGGCCCGCTTCGTCGGCCTCGGCGCCGGCTCGGCGCCTTGCGGTTCCCACCGCCCGCGCCCCAGTCGCCGAGGACAGCGGATGGCGGTGGCCACTAATGGCCTGTTGCCTATTTGTGTGCTTTCACACTACGCCGACCCAGAGAGTGCGTCAAGGCAACGGGCGACGATTTTGTTCGCTCTTAGCGATCAATCGGGTGGCTTTTTAGACGGCGAGCTCGGGGTATCGGGACTCGATCACCTGGCGATACGGCTCGCAGATCAGGCGAGCAGCCGGCAGATAGAGCATCACCGCGCGCGACTCGCCACGGCAGCGAACCTGGCCGCGAGCGATCGCGATCGCCAGGCTCTCGCGCCCTTGCAGATAGCGGTTGCCGACGCCGCAGGTCATTCGCAGCAACAGCTTCGGCGACCACCCGGGATCGTCGGAAAATGACCAACTCAGGTTTACGCCCTCCTCGCCGCCGGCGACGTTGAGCGCGAAGTCGCCGTCGGTGAACTCGAAACGCAGCCGCAGTCGGGTCGCTCCGATCAGCGGGCCGATGCGCCGGTCGGCGTCGGCCACGGCGAGCGTGCGCTCGAGTGCCGCCCGGAAATCGCCTGTGTTCAGAGAAATGTGTTCCCTCGCTTGACGAGATTCTCGTACAGCTTCGCCTGGATCGTCTCACGCACCTGCTCGGAGATGTCGAAGACGAGGCGACGGTCGCTGGCGGCTTCGGCCGGCGCATCGAGGTGGATCGGCTCACAGAATTCGATTCGCCATCGCGACGGCAAGGGCACGAGCCCGAGCGGGCCGAGCCACGGGAAGGTCGGTGTGATCGGCACGAACGGCGCGCCGACGGCGCGAGCGAGGGTCGGGCTGTCACCGATCTTCGGGTAGATCTCCTCCGACCCGACCACCGCCACGGGAATGATCGGGGCGCCTGCGCGCAGAGCGATCTCGACGAAGCCGCCGCGACCGAACCGGCCCAAGCGGTAGCGCTCCGAAAATGGCTTGCCCGTTCCCTTGACGCCCTCGGGGAAGACCATCACCATCTCGTCGCTTTCGAGCAGTCGCGACGCGTTGCTCGGCCCAGCCGGGACACCGCCGCAGCGGCGCATGAAGGTCGACAGGAACGGCAGCACGAAGGCCCAGTCCAAGACCATGAACCGCGGCCATCGCGGCAGCGGATGCTCCTTCATGATCGCCATCGTCAGCATCGTCGCGTCGAATGGGAACAGCGAACCGGCGTGGTTTGCGACCAGCAGCGCTCGTCCATGAG
>JBKJXG010000145.1:0-6712 GCA_046716525.1 Solirubrobacterales bacterium | reverse complement strand
GGTCTTGGTCGACACACCCGGCTTCATGCCCGGTGAGCGCCAGGAGCGAGGTGGCGTCATCCGCCACGGCGCCGCACTGCTTCGCGCCTTCGCCGCCGCCCGAGTGCCGAAGCTGACGGTGGTGCTGCGCAAGGCATATGGCGGCGCCGTGATCACGATGAACTCGAAGGACCTCGGCGCCGACATCGTGTTCGCCTGGCCGGGTGCCGAGATCGGGATCATGGCCGCGCGCCAGGCGGTCGGGATCGTCGAGCGCCGGAGGCTGGAAGTGGCAGAAGACGCTGAGGCGGCGGGCAGCGCGCTCGCCCGCGCGTACGCCGAAGAGCACCTCGGAGCGGCGCGGGCAGCGGCTTCGGGTTACGTCGACGAGGTAATCGAGCCCGACTCGACACGCGCCCGTCTCGCATGGGCGCTGGGCGCGCTGGAGCGCCGTTGAGCCGGCTGGACTCGACAGCGCGGATCGCAGCCGGGCTCTCGTCGCAGGCGTGCGCTGACACTCTTTCCCTGTACGCGGCACTCGGCGACAGCTTTACGGCCGGCAGCGGCTGCCGCCCCGGCGAGGCTTGGCCGGAGTTGCTCGGTGACGGTATGCGAGCAAAGAGCCCGGCGCTCGAAATGCGCAACCTCGCGGTTCACGGAGCGACCAGCGCCGAGGTGGTCGAGCAGCTCCCGGAGGCGCTCGAGCTCGAGCCCGACTTGGTCACGGTCGTATTTGGCGCCAACGACGTACTGAAAACGACCAGGCCTGATCCCTCGGCCTACGCTCATCGTCTCGAGCGGATCCTGCGGACGCTCCAGGATGCGAACCCCGTCGTTCGCATCGTCACCGCGACCTCGCCCGAGCGCTGGGAGTTCCTCGGGCTCGGGCCGCGCAGCGGAGCTCGGATCTGTCGCGGGATCGCCGCGATCAACCGAGCGACCAGATCGGCCGCGGCCGCCAACGGCGTCGCCTGCCTCGACGTGGTCGGCCATCCCGGGCTCTCCGAGCCCGAGAACTTCAGCGACGACGGCCTGCATCCCTCGCCGCTCGGCCACCGCCGGGCCGCACGAGCGTTCGCCGAGCTGGTCGAAGCAAGCTTTGGAATCGAGATCGCAAATGAAGGAGGAGCGGATGGATGAGCTCGCAGGGACAGGCGCGACCCCGCAGATAGGCGCGACCGCGATGAGCGGGGGACGGACGATCACCGAGGCCGATCTGGTCTCGTTCGCAGCGCTCACCGGCGATTGGCACCCTCAGCACTCAGACGCCGAATGGGCGTCGCGGGGACGCTTCCGCGAGCGCGTCGCCCACGGGATGCTGGTGCTCTCCTACGCGGTCGGCCTGATGGCGTTCGACCCGGAGCGCGTGGTCGCCCTGCGCGGCCTCGATGCGGCCACGTTCAAGCGGCCGGTGCGAATCGGCGACACGATCCGGGTTCGGTCGCGGGTCGAACAGGTGAGGCCGCTCGACAGCGCGCACGCGCTGGTGGCTTTCGCCTGGCGAATCGTCAATCAGGACGACCAGGTCGTGGTCCGCGCCCGACTCGAGACGCTCTGGAGGCTCGAGCGTGAGGACCAACGTGGCGACGTTTCGGCCAACGGTGGCCCCGTCGATGCCGAAGCCGACGAGCTCTACGCCGGCACGGTGCTGCTGTGATCCTCGACGGCAAGCGGATAGTGGTCACCGGGGTCGTCAATCGCCACTCGATTGCCTACGGGATCGCCGAGCGGGCACTCGAGGAGGGCGCTGAGGTCGTGCTCACCAGCTTCGGCCGCATGCGTCGCATGACCGAGCGCGCAGCGTCGCGTCTGCCCGGCGAGCCGGAGGTGCTCGAGCTCGACGTCAACAGCGACGACGACCTCTCGGCCCTTGCGCGCAGGCTCGACGAAAGCTGGGGCGGGGTCGACGGCGCCGTCCACGCGATCGCCCATGCGCCCGCCGACGCCTTGGGCGGCAACTTCGTCGCGGCGCCGCGGGCGAGCGCCTGCGCGGCGTTCGAGACCAGCGCCTACTCATTGAAGGCGCTGACCGCCGCGCTGACGCCGCTGATGCGCGCCCAAAACGGCGATCGCCCGAGGCGTGGGGCGATTGTCGGGCTCGACTTCGACGCCACCGTCGCATGGCCGTCATACGACTGGATGGGCGTAGCCAAGGCTGCGCTCGAATCCGTTGCCCGCTACCTGGCCCGCGATCTCGGCCCGGACGGGATCCGGGTCAACCTGATTGCGGCAGGACCGATCTCGACGGCTGCGGCCTCCGGCATCCCCGGGTTCGATGCACTGGCCGACACCTGGGCGCGCTGCGCTCCGCTGGGCTGGGATCATCGCGACGCCAGCGCCGTTGCCGACGCTGCGATCTTCCTTCTATCCGATCTCTCACGCGCGATCAGCGGCGAGATCATTCACGTCGACGGCGGGGTCCATGCGGTCGGCGCCGCAGCTCCGTCCGCGCAGGCGACCGTGGCGGCGGGCTGAGCGCGATGTCGAAAACACAGCGCAACATCAACGTCGTCGCAGTCTTTTTGCCCTTCATCGGCGTGATCGCCGCGATCGTGATGCTGTGGAACAGCGCCGTCGGCTGGACCGACCTCGCGATTGCAGCCGGGATGTATCTGGTGACGGCGATCGGAGTCACGGTCGGCTATCACCGCCTGCTCACCCACCGCGCTTTTCAGACCTACAAGCCGGTTCAATACGCGTTCGCGGTGGCGGGATCGATGGCGGTTCAGGGTCCGGTGATCGACTGGGTCGCTGACCACCGCAAGCACCACGCCCACACCGACGAGGAGGGCGACCCGCACTCGCCGCATGTCGGGCACGGCAGTGGCCTGCGGGGGCTGTGGCACGCGCACGTCGGCTGGCTGTTCGAGACCAACGGGCAGGCCGACCGGCGGAAGTACGCAACCGAGCTCATGGAAGACCAGGGAATGCGCAAGCTCAATCGCTACTTCCCCTGGCTTGCGCTTGCGTCGCTGGCGATCCCCTTCGGCCTCGGGCTTGCGATCGGCGGCGATGTCATCGCCGGCTTGACAGCGTTGCTGTGGGGTGGCCTGGTGCGAATCTTCTTCGTCCATCACATCACCTGGTCGATCAACTCGATCTGCCATTACCACGGAGCCCGCCGCTTCGATACCGACGACGAGTCGACCAACGTCTGGTGGCTCTCGCTCGCATCGCTGGGCGAGGCCTGGCACCACAACCATCACGCTTTCCCGCGCTCTGCCTTCCACGGCCTGCGCCGGTGGGAGATCGACCCGTCCGGTTTGATCATCCGCGCGATGGGCAAGCTCAGGCTTGCCTGGAACGTCGTCGCGATTGCGCCAGAGCGCCAGGCTCAGCGGCTGGATTCAGTCACGGCTGCAGATCCCAGCTCATAGCCCGGAGCTTCGCAATGCGTTCTCGCGCCAGCAGAACGCGTTGCTTCGTTGGAAAGCGGCACTTTCGTAAATACTCAACGCGATGTCGCAGGAGAATGTCGCGGGCGCGCGTGGTTTTCGGATCGCGCTCTCCCCGATCAACGAACGAGCGAGTCAGCGCCGAGAGCTGGACGAGCGCCTGTTCGCTCGTCTTCCCAGCCTCTATGCGGTACTTGCCGCCTTGCTCTTGCGGCTGCCGCGCAAGTCTCGGCTCCGCAGGTCGATGCTGGCCCGACGGATAGCGCGCACCTACGCGGCGGCAAACCGTCGAGACTTCGAGCTAATCCTTGCCGGTCTGGACCCTGAGACTGAGTATCGACCCGGGCCAGACCTGATAGCTCCAGACCAGGCTGTGGTCTTCCGGGGCCATGCGGGATACCTGGAGATGTGGCGAAATTGGCTCGATGTCTTCGAGGACCTTCGATTCGACCCCGAGGAGATCCTCGACTTCGGCGACACGTTCCTCGTCACGGCGCAGCAGCGCGCGCACGGATCGGGAAGCGGCATCGCCGTGCACAAGCCGGTATTTCAGCTCTTCGGGGTGCGACGCGGCTTGGTGGTCTGGCAGCACGACTACAGCGATCTGGCGAGCGCCCTGGAAGCAGCGGGCGTGGAGCGGGTGGACCGACCTAGCTTCTAGTGTTTGGGCCTAGCTTCCAGTGGTACGGTCCTTTTCGGAACCCACAGGAAACGATCCGTGTGAGGAGCGGGCGGTTTGATGCCTTCGTTGAGGGCTGGTAAACGAGCGAAGGGCTTTTTGGTCTCGCTCGCAACGCTGTTAGTGGCGGGGCTATCGGTCCCGGCGGTCGCAGCGGCATGGACTGCGCCGGTGGGCCTCTCCGGGCCCGGGCAGGACGCGGCCGAGCCCCAGGTCGCCGTCGACGGCGACGGCGACGCGGTCTTCACCTGGCAGCGCTTCGACGGGACGCACAACCGGATCCAGGCCCGGACGCGCTCCGCCGCCGGCGTTCTCGGCGCAGTCCAGACCCTTTCCCCGCCTGGGGAGAATGCGTCTGACCCCCAGGTCGCGGTCGAGGCGGACGGCGACGCCGTTTTCACCTGGACACGTTTCGACGGGACGAGCGACCGAATCCAAGCCCGGGCGCGCTCGGCCGCCGGCACCCTCAGCGCGGTCCAAACCCTTTCGGACCCCGGGCACAATGCGTCCGAGCCCCAGGTAGCGGTCGACGCCGAGGGCGACGCCGTGTTCACCTGGGTGCGCTTCGACGGGGTCAAGCACCGGATCCAAGCCCGGACGCGCTCCGCCGCGGGCGTTCTGACTGCGGTGCGGACCCTCTCGGACCCCGGGCAGGCCGCGTTCGCCCCCCAGGTCGCGGTCGACGCGGGCGGCGACGCGGTGTTCACGTGGCAGCGCCCCGTACCGACGAGCCCTTCTTGTTGCCAGCGGGTCCAAGCCCGGGCGCGCTCCGCCGTCGGGACCTTGAGCGAGGTAGAGAACCTGTCGCCGAGTGGCCAGCCCGCATCCCAGCCCCAGGTCGCGGTCGACGCCGACGGCGACTTCGTGCTCACCTGGACGCGCTTCGACGGCACCCATAACCGGATCCAGGGCCGGACGCGCTCCGCCGTCGGGGCCCTGAGCGCGGTGCAGACCCTTTCCGGTGCCGGGCGAAGCGCGCACAGCCCCCAGGTAGCGGTTGATACCGACGGCGACGCCGTGTTCACCTGGTTGCGCTTCGACGGGAACCACTACCGGGCCCAGGCCCGTTCGCGCTCGTCAACCGGCGCCCTTAGCGCCGCGCAGACCCTCTCGGACTCCGGGCAAAACGCGTCTGAGGCCCAGGTCGGTGTCGATTCCGACGGCGACGCGGTGTTCGCCTGGCGGCGCCCCGACGGGACGAGCGACACTTGTTGCAGCCGGGCCCAGGCCCGTGCACGCTCCGCCGCGGGCGTTCTGAGCGCGGTACAGACCCTTTCTGACCCGACACAGAGCGCGTCCAGCCCCCAGATCGCGGTGGATGCGGACGGCGATGCCCTCGTCACATGGAGCCGCTCCGACGGAGCCGACATCCGGATCCAGGCCTCGGCCGGGCCATAGCTCGCGCCCACCCGCCGGCCGCGTTGATTGGACCGCGAGTCCGAGATAGGGTTGGCATGAACCACGAAGAGAGGCTGACTTGACATCAACGGCGGACTCAGAACTCAAGGGGCGCCATCGCAAGATGTGGGCATCGGGCGACTATCCGTCGATGGTCGAGACGTTCCTCCTGCCGCTGGGCCCCCGGCTGGTCGAGGCGGCCGGCATCGGCCCGGATATGCGCGTCCTCGATGTCGCCGCCGGCACTGGCAATGCCTCGATCCCGGCGGCCGAGAGCGGTGCCGACGTGACCGTCAGCGACCTCACCCCAGAGTTGCTCGAGGCCGGGCGCGGCCGGGCGGAGTCGAGTGGCCTAGAGCTCGAATGGGTCGAGGCCGATGCGGAGAACCTGCCCTTCGATGACGAGTCCTTCGACGTCGTCATGTCGTCGATCGGTGCGATGTTTGCGCCGCACCATCAGGAGGTCGCAGACGAGCTCGTACGCGTCTGCCGTCCGGGCGGCAAGATCGCGCTGCTGAGCTGGACCCCGGAGGGGATGCTCGGCGCGCTGTTTCGAACCATGGGCCCGTTCGCGCCTCCGCCCCCGGCCGGTGCGCAACCGCCGCCGCTGTGGGGCAGCGACGACCACCTGAAGGACCTGTTCGGAGATCGTGTCGACTGGGCGACGCTCGAGCGCGACCTTCTCGAGATCACCGCCTTCGAGCGACCCCGCGACTACGGCGAGCACTTCAAGTCGCGTTACGGCCCAACGATCGCGGCCCGCGCCAACGCCGCGAAGACAGGCCGCGAGGACGAGTTCGATCAGGCGCTGGACGCTTTTTGCGACGAGTGGAACCGCGGCAGTGCCGACCAGGCGCGGTTCGAGAAGGAGTACCTCGTCGCCGTTGGCACCCGGGCCTAGTTGTCGTAGCTAAGAGCGGCGCAATGGATCGACGTAGAAGTCGTCGATCTGCCACGTCGCGTCGGTCCAATGGCCGAGGCTGGGTGATCTCAGGCTGCTCGCCGCGGTGGCGTCGATTGGCCTCGGCGCCGTCGTCGGGCCCGAGGCGCCGCTACTCGCGTCGCAACAAGACGAAGCAGTACTGGGTCCCGGCGCCCTCGACTCGCTCGGTGTTCAACCCGGCAGCCTCCGCTGAAGCCTGAAGTTTCGACGGGGTGACCGTGGACCCCCGCCAGGCGGGATGGTGTGCCCAGCCGGAGGGCAGGCGCGCCCGCAGCGGGCCGAGCAGGGCCGCCAGGCGGGCCGTGAACGGCGAGCGAG
>JBKJXG010000144.1:0-3343 GCA_046716525.1 Solirubrobacterales bacterium | reverse complement strand
GTGCGAAACAACGCCGGCGGCCACGCCAACCACAGCTACTTCTGGCAGGTCATGAGCCCCGACGGCGGCGGCGAGCCCTCCGGCGCGTTGGCCGACGCGATTGAAGAGAAGTTCGGCTCCTTCGAGTCGTTCAAGGAGGAGTTCAAGAACGCCGGCGTCGGCCAGTTCGGCTCCGGCTGGGCCTGGCTCGTACACGATGGCTCCGGCCTTGCCGTGACCAGCACTGCGAACCAGGACTCACCGGTCTCGAGCGGTCAGACGCCGCTGCTGGGCGCCGATGTCTGGGAGCACGCCTACTACCTCAAGTACCAAAACAAGCGTCCCGACTACCTCGATGCATTCTGGAATGTCGTCAACTGGGACGAGGTCTCGCGCCGCTTCGACGCAGCCGGCTGAGCGCAGGCACACACCGATCGCACACGGGCCGCCTCAGAGGTGGCCCGTCTGTGCGTGGGGGTAGACTCGGGCGGCGGGCCGAGTGAGAGAGAGGGCTGCGGGTGGCGACGATTTTCGGCGAGGCGGTTGGCGAGCGGGGCGGTCGATGCCACACGCGCTGAGCTCCGGGCTGCCGAAGGATTTCCTTCGGCCCTGCCTGTTGTTGCTGTTGCGCGAAGGTGACGCGCACGGTTACCAGCTGATCGAGCAACTCGAGATATTCGGATTCGACCAGTCCGACCCGGGCTCGCTTTACCGTAACTTGCGCCGGCTCGAAAGCGAGGGCTACGTGACCTCCTCCTGGGAGCCATCAGGCACCGGGCCACCCAAGCGCGTCTATGGACTCAGCGAGGATGGCGTCGCCGAGCTCGACCGGCGCGCGACTGACCTCGCCGAGGGTGAGCGGCGAATCGATGCCTTTCTTGATCGTTACTTGCGCGCTCGACGACTGCCGGGCATGAGCCCGAAGCGCCGCGGGCTTACGGGACGGATGGCTGCGCATCGCGCGGCTGCGCGCCAACGCGAGCGTTTGCAGCCGCCGGCTGGCCCTTAGGCTTATTCCGGCGGCGCGTCGGATTGCGTCCAGCAGCGCACGATGTCACGCATCGAGAGTTTCGTATCGATTGCCACGAAGTCCGGAAAGCGTAGCTCAGCCTTCGGCCGTCTGCATCGCTAGCTCCATCTCTGCCGTGTAACGACCGAAGCGCGCCTCGCCGTTGCAGCGCGCCCGATGGGCGAAGGCCTGCTGAGCCGCGGCCGCATTCGCATCGGCGCCTCGCCATGCCGCCAGTGGGGCGGCCTGGAGTGCTCGTCCGTAGGAGAAGGTCAGCTCCCACGGGACCCCGCCGATCGCGTTCATGGCGCTGAGCCGCGCGCTCGCGAGCTCGTCGCTTTGGCCGCCCGAGAGGAAGGCCACTCCCGGGACCGCCGCGGGTACGACGCGGCGAAACAGCGCCAGGGTGCGTTCGGCTACCTCCTCGACCTCCGGCTGCTCAGCACAGTCGTAGCCCGCTAGGACCATGTTCGGCTTCAACACCATGCCCTCGAGCGCGACGCCTTGGGCGAGCAGCTCGGCGAATACCGCTCGCAAGACCGCGCCGGTGACCTCTTCGGAGCGCTCGATCGAGTGCGCACCGTCCATCAGCACCTCGGGTTCGACGATCGGGGCTATCCCAGCCTCCTGGCACAGCGCCGCGTAGCGGGCGAGCGCGTGCGCGTTGACAGCGACCGCGTTGTTGCTCGGCCGGCCGGCGTCGATCGAGATCACCGCCCTCCATTTGGCAAAGCGAGCGCCGAGATCGTGGTACTCCGCGAGACGCTCGCGCAGGCCGTCGAGGCCCTCGGTCACCGTCTCCTCGTTCTTCGAGCCGGCGAGCGGTTTCGCTCCGGTGTCAACCTTGATCCCGCAGATCATCCCGAGCTCCGCGATCAACTCCGGGAAGGTCGCCTCTGTGGAGGTTCGCTGGCGAATGGTCTCGTCGTAGAGGATCACCCCGCTGATCTGCTCGCTGACCCCTGGAGTGGTCAGCAACAGCTCGCGAAAGTCGCCGCGACTGCTTTCGGTCGACTCCACGCCTACGCCCTCGAGTCGCTTGGTCATAGTTTTTGTGCTCTCGTCGGCGGCGAGGATGCCCTTGCCCGGCGCGACCATTGCTACGGCGGTCTCGAAAGCGTCCTCCAACGCGGCGCTCACAGGAGCTCCTTGACAGCCGCTGCCACCGCATCGGGTGTGATGCCGAGGTGGGCGAAGACTTCAGCGGCTGGTGCGCTGGCGCCGAAGCGCTCGATCGAGACGGAGGCATCGGCATAGCGAGACCAGCCCAGCGCGACTCCAGCCTCAACCGAGACCGTTGGCACGCCAGGCGGCAGGACCGAGTCGGCGTACTGGGAGCCTCGCTTCTCGAACAGCTCCCACGACGGCATCGAGACGACCCTGGCCGCGATCCCGGCTTCGGCGAGCCGCTCGCGCGCCTTGAGCGCGACCTCGACCTCCGAGCCGCTGGCGACGATCACCGCCTCGGGCTCGCCCGAACCAGCCTCGGCGAGGACATATCCGCCGGCGGCAACGCCTTCGTCGCCGCCGGGTGCGTCGTCGCCAAGGACCGGCAGGTCCTGACGCGAGAGCAGCAGGCAGACCGGCCCTTCGGCCTCGAGAGCCACGGCCCAGGCGCTCACCGTCTCGTTTGCGTCGGCGGGCCGGATCACGGTCAGGCCCGGGATCGCCCGCAGGGCGGCGTAATGCTCGATCGGCTGGTGGGTGGGCCCGTCCTCGCCGAGGCCGATCGAGTCATGGGTGAAGACCCAGACGGTTGGAAGTGCCATCAGCGCCGAGAGGCGGATCGCCGGCCGCATGTAATCCGAGAAAACCAGGAAGGTCGAGCCGTACGGCTTGAAGATCCCGCCGTGCAGGGCCATCCCGTTGACCGCCGCGCCCATCGCGTGCTCGCGCACGCCGAACTTGAGGTTGCGTCCGGCCGCCTCCCTGGTGTAATCAGCCTCTCCGGGAAACTCGGTCTTCGTCGATCCGGCGAGGTCGGCGGCGCCCCCGACCATCGTCGGCGTGAACGGGGTGAAGGCCTCCATCACCTTCCCGCCCGCCGAGCGCGTCGCCATGGCCTCTTCCTCGGCAGGATCGAAGCTCGGCAGGGCAGCGTCGAGGCCCGGCATCGCTCGCGGTGGATTGCTGAAGGCCGCTTCCCACTGCTCGACGAGATCGCTGTGGTCGGCGCGCCAAGCGCCGAAACGCTCCTCCCATTCTGCCTGCACCGCGCCGCCGCGCTCGACCTGCGAGAAATGCTCGTAGACCTCCTCCGGGACGAGAAACTCGGCGGCGGGGTCCCAGCCGAGCAGCTCCTTCGTTGCGCGCACCTCTTCCTTGCCGAGCGGGGAACCGTGGGCTTTCGAGCTG
>JBKJXG010000143.1:0-3723 GCA_046716525.1 Solirubrobacterales bacterium | reverse complement strand
GGCTCGACCCGGTCGTCAAGGACGACCCGGTCTACTCTGAGCACTGGGCCGGCCATCGCCAGGTCGAGGTCACGGTCGAGCCCAACCGCATCGTCATCACCCGCTCGGAGTCCGGCTCGAACTCGGGTTCCAGCTCGAGCGCCGACTCAGACTCAGACGATTAGCGACGACTCAGCGCTCGGTTCGCTCCCGGCGCAACTCGCGCCGGCGCACGGCGATGCGCCGCCGTTCGACCCCGGGAAAGCTTCGCTTGCGCTCGCCCCCGGGCGCGCCCTCCCAGCCGTCATCGGGGACTCGAGCAAGATTCGAGACGAGATCCTCGAGCGCGCGGATGTCGTTCGAGTCAGCTCCGGCCGAGAGCACGCGGCGCATGCTCGCGTTGCGAACGGCGGTCGACGCATCGGCGAAGAGGCAGGGTGCGATCTCGGCGTCCAGTGGCGTCGATTCGACGATCGGGATCCCGCCGGCGCTCCCCACACGGCGCAGTAGGCCGACGAGGCGCGCGCCCTCGTCGGAGTCGTCTGACGGCGTCAGGCGCTCCGGCGGGAGATGAGCGATCACCGCGATGCGCAGCTCCTCGCGCTCAGGCTGCCCCAGCGCCTGCAACCCCTGGCGCGGGTGAAAGATCACCGGCGTCCCGCGTCCGAGCGAGCGCACCGTGTTGAGCAGCGGAGCGCGGTGCTCTTCGGGAATCACCCCGAGCGGAACGAGCGCGGCGAGGAAGGCCACGAGCAGACCCACCGCGATCGCCAGCTCGACCCACTTGTCAAGTTGGAGCACCTGAAAGCCGACCGCGATCAGCGCCGCGAGCACGATCGACACAGCGACCGGCCGGTAGGGGAAGGCGATCGGCTTTCCCGAGGAAATCTGGTTGCGCGCGAACATCAACGCCGAGGGGATGCCGAAGCCGACCAGCATCCCGATCGGAGCCGCGTAGGCGCCGATCTCATTTGCGAGAAGGCAGGTGATCGCGACGAAGGCAACGGCGGCGCCGATGCAGCCGAGGATGAACAGCGCCCTGTGGTGGGCGAGATTCGTGTTCTGGTTGACCGTGCGATACACCGATGGCATCACGGCCGCGGCCGCGGTGAACGGGATCAAGCCCGCGGCGTCGGCGTACTCGGGCGGCGCGAGATCGACGAGGATCTCGCCGCCGAGGATCATCGCCAGGACCGAGAAGACGCAAAGGACGACGAAGTAACCCAGCAGCTGACCCTGGACCGTCGCCTTGCCGTACTGGTCGCGCACCGCCTGAAACGCCGCCGACTTTCGCAGCGGGCGCATCGCGACGCGAAAGCCCTGGGGCAAGAAGGAGACGACGATTCCAAGTCTCGAGGCGAGCGCGTAGATGCCGAGGTCGGTCTCGCTGATGAAGCGCGAGAGGATGAAGATGTCGGCGTTCTGGATCAGCCAGAACGACATCACGATCGGCGTCCTCGGCCCGCCGCGGATGATGATCTGCTTGATCTCGCCGATGTCGAAGGACGGCTCGTAGCTGCCCCGCAACAAGACCAGCGCGACCGCGGCGGCGATCGCGGTTCCGATCGCGGTGCCGAGAATCGCTCCCTCGACGCCGGAGCCGGTCGCCAGCAAGATCGTCAGCGCGACCAAGCCCAGCACCGGCCGGGAGGTGTCGGCGATCATGAAGGCGCCGGGCCGTCGCTCGAGCCAGAGTGTGATGTCGGCGATCTTGAACACGAGCCAGACGCCGGCGAGCACCCCCGCCCAGACGATCAGGCCCTCGTCGTCTGGGTCACCGAGCAGGCCGTCGGCGAGCGGCTCGCGAAAGACGACGACGAGCGCCGTGCCGATTGCGCCGAGCACGAGCGCCCAGGCGAGACCGGTGCCGAGCGTGCGCGGCGGTGAGGAGGAAACAACCTGGTCGTCATCGTCATCGTCGTCCTCGTCGTCGCCCCCGCCGAAGACGCGACGGATCGTTCCCGGCTTGACCAGCAGCGAGAGCACCTGGGTGACCAGGCCCGCGAGGAACAACAGCAGCGCGTAGCGCGCCATCTCGGCCGGGCCGAGAAACGCGGCTACGACCATCACCGCCACGAGCTGGATCAGGTTGCTGATCACCAGCGTCGAGCCCTGGATACCGGAGTAACGCATCAGGCGCACGCCCAGGACAGCGCCCGAGCCACCTACGTGGTCGTGTTCCTGCTCGACTTTTCCTTGTTTGGCCATCTTCGTTTTCGCGGTCCCGGCCGGCGGCGCGGAGCCCCGTAGCTCACGGCCAGATCTTCCAGTTGGAGAGGTCGCGGCCGGTGAGCTCGCGCAGGCGTTCGCCGTCGGCGCGCAACTCCTCCAGGGCCTCCTCCGGAAGCGCCGCTTTCACATCCGGACGCTTGATCGCCTTGCGTAACGGTAGCCGGTCGTCGAGCACCAGCCAGAAATTGGTCGGAAAGAAGCGCCCGCGGCGGCCACGCCCCATCTTCTCGAGCTGCATCGCGAGCCGAGTGGCGCGGGTCTTGCCTGAGGTCTGGTGGCGCTCCTGCTCGAAGCGTGGATGCTTGAAGTCGGGATCGACGCCGATGAACTCGAAGACCTGGCGCAGCGTCTCCATTCGCTTGTGGCGAAGCTCCGACTGCTGAAAGACGAGGACCTGCTCCTTCGGATAGTGCTCGAGGAAACGCTCGAGCTGCATCGCGTACTTCGAGCGGGTGACGTAGGAGGTGTTCGGATGCATGAGTGTCTGTGCCAGCGTGCCCTTCTCACGGCGCTTGGCGTAGTTGTGGACCCAATGTGCCGCGATGCGCTCGAGCGGGTCGCGAACCATGTAGATCAGCTTCGCCTCTGGCACGACCTCGGCCATCCGCTCGGGCACTCCCTGGTGCTGGGGAAAGGCGGTGTAGTTGGGCGAGGCCTCGCCGCGAACGCGCGCGTTGGCATCGAACTGCGCCTTGTACCAATCGATCCCGCGCGGCCAGTTTCGCTCCTCGATGAAGAAGTTGAGCTCCTTCGGCTTCGACATCGAGACCTCGGGGTGCAGGCTGAGGTAGTAGTGAAGAACGCTCGTGCCGCACTTCTGCGCCCCGATCACGATCAGGTTGGGAAGCGCCCCCTCAGGTTGCGTGAGCGCGCTTGACGCGGTCGCAGACACCGCTTGATCAAGCGACTTCTCGGGGGTAAGCGCCTCCATCGGAGCGAGTCAGGGTAGCGGAGCGCCGCCGAGCGCAACCGCGACGTGGCGCGGCTTTGGACGCTCGGCGCGAATCAACTCGATGCGGCCGCCGAGGAAGTCTTCATAGCTTCCGCGCGCGAGCTCAGCCTGGCGCGAACCGCGAGCGGGAACGTGCTCGACGCCGACTCCGAGGGCGCGGATCTCGGCGAGCGCCGCGAGCGCGTCGGTGACGACGAGGGTGCGCTCGGGCGGCTCGCCCGCTTCGGCGATCGCGGCGCGTATCGCCTCGACGACGGCGTCTTCGTCGATGCCGACCGCCAGGACCAGGGCTCGCGCCCGGGGCTTGGTCAGCTGCTGGCGCCCGAGGCGCCAAGCGGTCCGCGGCAAGCTGGCGAAGCACTGGCCCCAGCGCCGCCGGAACTCCGCCCCGCCCCCGGCCCGCCCCGCCTCTCCCGGCCGAGCGGCAGATTCCGCCGAGTTATCTGGCGTTTGCTGCCGCTCGGCGGTCGCGGGGGCTGGGGTGCCGGCGAGGGTGGCGAGGTAGTTGGCGGCTTGGGTGGCGCCTCGGGGCTCATCCAAGGTCGCGAGGCGGCTGGTGA
>JBKJXG010000142.1:0-3371 GCA_046716525.1 Solirubrobacterales bacterium | reverse complement strand
CGGCGAGCTTTCGCGGTCGGGCCGGGCGGTCACCGGGTCGAGCTGATGGAGTCTCCGCCACCGGCCAAGAGCTGAGCCGGTAGCGGCGACGCCCCCGCCGCTCGGTTCACTACAGTCGCGCGCGTGCGTTACCCGGTCGAATCGTTCACGCCCGCAGAGACTGCTCTGCTCGAGCCTCATTTCACCAACCTCGATCGACCCGTATTCGGTCTCGTCAACCTGCCCGAGACGGTCAAGGGAGCGCTCTTTGCCCGCTACTCGCGCTACCCAGGCACCCTGCGCCGCCTCTATCTCGAGGAGTTCGCAGCCGAGATGTCAGCGGGTGGGCGGCCGTTCGACGGGATCGAGGGCGAGCGCGCCGCCGGCCTTTACGAGCGCGTGTTCATCGGCTATGGCGACGACTCGATCGCCCAGGTCGGCGGCGCACATGTCGCCTGCGAATGGGTTTCCAACCTGCTCACCAAGGTGCTTCAGCGTGGGCGCTTGGCGGCTTATCTGGAGCAGTCGACGCGCTACATCCCCTATGACAAGCCAATCGAGGGGATCGGCGGCTATCGCTATTACGCGGACTCCGACCTCGGCCCCTCATACGGGCTGGCGATGGACGAGATCTTCGCGATCTACTCACGCAGCCTCGAATCGCTTCAGGCGTGGGCGGCGGAGCGCTGGCCGCGCGCAGACGATCAGCCCGAGGGCGCATGGCGGGGGTCGATCAGGGCGAAGTCGCTCGACCTGCTGCGCGGGCTGCTGCCCGCGGCGACGCTCAGCCACGTCGGCATCTACGCCTCCGGCCAAGCCTACGAGCAGCTGCTGCTTCGCCTTGCCGCCTCGCCCCTGCCCGAGGCGCGTGCCTACGGTGAGATGCTGCTGACCGAGCTGCAGCGGGTGATCCCAAGCTTCGTCTCGCGCGTCGACCGGCCCGACCGCGGCGGCGACTGGATCGAGCACCTGCGCGAGCGCCGCGAGGCGACCGAGCGCGCCGTGGCGAGGCTCGGCCTCGACCGCCGCGCCGGCGACAGCGTGCCCTCGGTAGAGCTCGTCCACGTCGATGGCACCGAGGAGGATCTGCTGAGCGCTTCGCTGTATGAGTCCGCTGGGGTGGGGCAGGCGGAGATCCGCAGTCGCGTCAGCGCCCTGGATCCGATCGAGCGGGCGGAGACGATCGGCGAACTCGCCGGCGAGCGCCGCAATCGCCGCCACCGGCCCGGCCGCGGCTGGGAGGCAGTGCGCTACCGCTTCGAGATCGTCTCCGACTACGGTGGCTTTCGCGACCTTCAGCGCCATCGAATGCTGACCTGCCAGTGGCAACGCCTCGGGCCGGACCTCGGCGCCGGCGTTCCGGAAGAGGTGCGAGAGTCCGGCGAAGGCGGCGAGTACGAGCGGGCGCTCGAGATCTCACACCGCGAGTTCGACCGCCTCGAGCAGGCCGGTATGCCGGATGTCGCGCCGTATGCGCTATGTCTCGGCTATCGCATCCGCTACGTGCTCGACCTCAACGCGCGCGAGGCGATGCACCTGTGCGAGCTGCGCTCCGGCCGCGAGGGCCACCCGACCTATCGCGCTGTCGCCCAGGCGATGCACGAGCGCGTCGCCGCGGTCCATCCAGCCGTCGCGGCAGCGATGAGCCACGTCGACTCCTCGACCGAGCCGCGCCTCGAGCGCATCCTGAGCGAGATTCGCACGCACCGAAAGCGCGTCGAGGCCGGGCAAGCAAGCGACGTCCCGCCGGGCGTGAGTTCGCTCGGCTGATCGGCGAAAGCGGCGAAAGCTTGATCGGCTCGCGACCGGGTACCACGCTTGCACGATGGCCGAAGCGCAAGAGACACTCGATCAGGAGCTCGCGGTCGAGCGCCTCAACGTTGCGCTGCGGCTACAGCTGCGATCGACGCTTCAGTACTCGCTGACCGCTGCGAGTCTCGTCGGCTTCGAGATCCAAGCCGTCGGCGCCCTGCTGACCAAGTACGGCGACGAGGAGCTCGCCGACGCGCGCAGGCTGATCGAGAAGATCGTCTCGCTCGGCGGCACGCCGACGACCGACGTCGCCGAGCTTCGCACTGAACGTGAGCCCGCCGATGCGATCGGTTGGCTCGTCGAGTGCGAAAACGAGGCGGTCGAAGCGCTACAGGCGGCGATCGAGCCGACGGGCCGCGAGGGGCGCTCGGAGGCGCTCGAGCACATGCTCGAGCACATGATCATGCGCAAGCAGGCGCAGGTCGACTTCCTCGAACGCGCCCGCGCAACGCCGTAGCCGGAATGCTGCTCAAGCCCGACGGTAAGACGATCAGGGGATCCGCAGCTTCTTCTCACACCCGCGGGCTCGGTCGCGTCCGGCGCCGCCGTCACAGAGGTCGCGGCCCGGCCCACCGAGGATGAGGTCGCTACCACTGCCGCCACGCAACCGATCACCACCGGCCGCCCCTGAGAGACGGTCGTTGCCGCCACCCCCACACGCCCAATCGTTGCCTTCGGCGGCGGCCATGCGGTCATCGCCGCCGACCAGCTTGAACACGTCCGCGCCCACGCCTCCGGCGAAGTCTTGAGGGCCCGAACCGCCGAGGTTCGTCACCTGCATGCCTGCGCAGAGAAGCGGCGGCCCCGACGAGCTCGTGAACAGCTCCTCTGCGATCGAGCCGTGGTAGGGCCCGTAGACATGGTTGAAGTCGCCCTGGTAGCCGTAGCTCGTGAGCCCGATCAAGGCGCCGCGGCCGTTGATCCAGCCACCGCCGCTGGAACCGCCCGCCATGTCGCAGTCGATGGCCAGCGGCACCGGGCCGTTGCCTGGAGGTGGGCCGATGGCGTCGTCGGAGCCGAGTGGGGAGGCGCAGCTGAAAAGACGCTCGCCGTCGAACTCGAGCCGAAGCGCCCCCGCGTTGGGCTCCGCCGGATAGCCGAAGGCGGTGACCTTGCCCGTGCGCTCGCGGTTGAACTCGATTGCGCGGGCGCCGAGCACATCCTCGATGCCGCGACCCTGGTCATCACGCGCGAGCAGGGCGGCGCCGATATCGAGGCGGCTGTTCTGCTCTTGCTCCCACCCGCTCGTCGTCAGCAGCTGCTTTGCGGGCCAACCGCCGAACGGCCGCTCACCGTCGCGATAGCCGGGAACGAACAGCCACCGCGACGCGAAGCCGGCTCCGACGTGGGAGCCGTTGACGCAATGGCCGGCGGTCCAGGCGAGCGCGCGGCTGTTGGAGCTGACGACGGTAGCCGAGCAGACGTAGTCACCGGGCGCACTGCCGTCGCTGAGGGTGAAGAACACCTTGCCGTGGATGCGGTTGGGAAAGCTTGCGTTGTCGGCGCTCAGATCCACGGCGGCGGACCGTCGCGCGAGCATGGCACGCTGGTGCGCGTGACGCGCCGGCGCAGGTGAGCTC
>JBKJXG010000141.1:0-3255 GCA_046716525.1 Solirubrobacterales bacterium | reverse complement strand
ATGTAGTTGCCGCGCGCGACGTACTCCTTGAGCACGTCGTTTTGAACCGTTCCGCGCAGGGCGGTCGATTCAACCCCCTGCTCCTCGCCCACCAGCTCGTAGAGCAGGAGCAGGATCGCCGCGGGCGCGTTGATCGTCATCGAGGTCGAGACCTCGTCGAGCGGGATCTGATCGAAGCAGATACGCATGTCCTCGATCGTGTCGATCGGGACGCCGGTGCGCCCGACCTCGCCGTCGCACAGCGGGTCGTCGGAGTCGCGTCCGAGCTGCGTCGGCAGGTCGAAGGCCATCGACAGCCCGGTCGAGCCGTGCTCGAGCAGGTAGCGGTAGCGGTTGTTGGTGTCTTCGGGGGAGGAGAAGCCGGCGTACTGGCGCATCGTCCAGAGCCGGTCGCGATACATCCCGTCGTGGATCCCGCGGGTGAATGGGTATTCGCCGGGCTCGCCCAAGCGCTCTTGCAGGTTCGGCGCGACGTCGTCAGCGTCGTAAAGCGGCTCGATCTCGATCCCCGAGTCGGTGATCACGCGCTCGTCGTCGGGACCGACGACGGGGGCGATGTAGCGATGCAGATCGTCTTCGACCGCGTGCTCGGTCTGTGCGTCTGCCGCGGCCTTGCTCGGCTCCGCGGGGTCGGTGCGCTCGGTTTCGGGCGTCGCCATGCCGCCAAGGATATTCCCGCTCGCATCGAATCGGCGCTTTTGGTTGTTTCGCATGCGGAAGGCCGGGGAACCTCGGCGCTGGTCCTCTAGGGTTCCGCGGCCATGGAGGCCGCTGGGGGAACACACACAGGACGGAACCCCGCGCGGTTTTCCGGCGTGGGCGAGCACGGCGCCGGACTGCCTCTACGCGTCGCAATCGCGATCGGGATCGTGGCGGCGAGCACGCTGGCGCTTCAGGTCTTGCTCTCGCGGCTGTTCGCCGCCGTGCTGCTCTATCACTTCGCTTTTCTGGCCATCTCCCTTGCTTTGCTCGGGCTTGGCGCGGGCGCGATCCTCGTCTACGTGCGGCCCGCGTGGTTTGAGCGCAGCGGCGTCGAGCGCGGGCTCGCGTGCTGGTCGGCGATCCTCACCGTGCTGTTGATTGCCGTCCCGGCCGTCTTGGTGCGACTCGAGTACCGCGGCAACCTGTTCGCGGAGGGCATCGATGCCCAGCTCGTCCTCTCGCTCGGGTTGACGGCGCTGATCTCGGCGCTCCCATTCCTTGCTGCGGGCATAGTCGTGGCGCTGGCCGTCAAGCGTTACGTCCGCTCGATCGGGCGGCTCTACGCCGCGGATCTTCTCGGCGCCGGTATCGGGGCAGTTGCCGTCGTGCCACTGCTGTGGATCACGGACCCGGCGACTCTGATCGCCGCGACGGGCGCGCTCACAGGTATTGCGGTGGCGCTTTTCGCCTGGCGTTCGAGGCGGTGGCGGTGGGTGGGGCTTGGCCTCGCCGCCTGCGCCCTCGCGGTAACCGCGGTCTCGCTCGTCTCCTCGGGGCGATCGCTGTATGACCTGCCGCTCGGCGATAACGAGATCGAGCGCTGGTCGCCGCTCAGTCGGCTGGTCGGGCTGCCGCCCGCGCCGCTTGCGTTCGGCAAGCCGACGCTCTACGCGTCGGTCAACTACGACCAGGACGTGGCGCACGTTCCCAACTTTCAACCGCAGCAGGACTACCTGACGTGGGATCCGCTCCAGCTCGGCCCGCAAAGCATCGGCTATGAGCTCACTGGGCCTGGCGACGCACTGATCATCGGCGGCGGCGGCGGTCGAGACATCCATAACGCCCTCAGTCAGGGGCAGCGCAGTGTCGACGTGATCGAGCTCAACCGCGCCATGCGCGAGACCGTCGATCAGGACCTGTACGCGTACTCCGGTGCGCCGTACTCGTTCCCGGGCGTCGATACCGAGATCGGCGACGGTCGCTCCACGCTCGCAGCGCGCGATGAGACTTATGACCAGATCCACATCGGCTTCACCAACACCCTGAGCGCGAATGCGGCGAGCTCTTATGCGCTCACCGAGAACAACCTCTACACCCTGGAGGCCTTCGAGGAGTACCTCGACCACCTGCGCCCTGGTGGCGTTCTCAACGTCTCGCGGCTGTACTTCCATAGCGACGAGGAGGCACTGCGGGCTACGGTGCTGACGCTCGAGGCCCTGCGACGCCAAGGGGTCGAACACCCCGAGCGCAACGTCGTCGTCGTCCTCGGCCAAGGCCTCGGCGGTTTGTTCGGAACCACGCTGGCGCGGCTCGAGCCTTACACGCAGGCTGAGCTGAGCGAGATCCGGCGGCTTGCTGACGAGCGTGGACTCGGCGTCGCCTTCGCCCCGGGCGGGCCGTACCAGAAGGAGTGGGCGCAGCTCGCGGCCGCTGAGAGCCCGAGCGAGTTTTGCTCCGGATACCGGGTCGACGTATGTGCCCCGACCGATGACAAGCCCTTCTTCTTCAACATGACTCGACCATCGGGGGTGCTCGATGCGGCGCAGTGGGACGCGCTCTCGCGATCGCCGTACCGAGTGCTGCTCGTGACCCTGGTCATCCTCGTGGCGCTCTGTGCACTGGCCTTCGCGCTGCCCCTGCGCCTCGTTCGCGACCGGGAGCGCCCCGCGGTGACCTCGCTCTTCTTCTTCGCTGCGATCGGAGTTGGCTTCCTCACGCTCGAGATCGTCCTGATCCAGCGCTTTGTGCTCTTCTTGGGGTTCCCGACCTACGCACTTTCCGTCGTGCTCAGCTCGTTGCTCGTGTTCACGGGCCTGGGCTCGTTGCTCGCAGGCCGTTGGCGCGATCAGCGGCGAGCGCTGATCGCAACGCTCTCGGTCTCGGTGCTTCTGATCGGCGCCAGTGCCATCGGACTCCAGGATTTGCTGCGGGCGCTGATCGGCCTTCCGTTCGGGGCCCGCGTCGCCGTCACGGTTGCGCTGCTGGCGCCGTTCGGGCTCAGCCTTGGCATGGCGATGCCGATTGGCCTCAGTCGGCTTTCGGCCTTGACTCCCGACGGCGTGCCATGGGCATGGGGAATCAACGGGATCACCTCGGTGCTCGCCTCCGTGATGGCGATCGCCATCGCCATCACCTGGGGTTTCGCAGTCACGACCCTGCTCGCCCTGGTGTGTTACCTCGCGGCGCTGGCGCATGCGGCTCTGGGTCGTTGGCCGTCCGAGCTCAGCAGTTAGGTATCCGCTACCGGCAACGACCGCCGACGGCTGGCTCCCCGGGCCCCGCGAGAGCTCTTCCCCGCGCTTACGATGCGGCGATGCTTGTTGCAATCGCGAG
>JBKJXG010000140.1:0-7034 GCA_046716525.1 Solirubrobacterales bacterium | reverse complement strand
ACCTACGGCGGGATGATGAACGCGATGGCCGTGGCGATGGGGCGGCGCCGGCCATTGCGGATCACCGTCCCGCTGCTCTAGCCGAAGCTCTCCTCGCTTTGGATCGGGCTGGTTACGCCCGTCGACGTCGGCGTCGCCCGGCCGCTGATCGAGGGCCTGGCGACCGAGACGATTGTCACCGACGCCTCCGGCATGCAGCTGTTCGAGGTCGAGTCGACCCCGCTGGCGGCGGCGATGCGAGCAGCGCTCGACGAGTAGCCGGTCAGAGCTCGGGATCGGAGAAGGCTCGGGCACGCTCCTCCTCGACGCTGCCTGTTTCGTGGAACTCGAAGCGCAAGGCGTTGATCACCGCTCCCGCCAGCAGCGAGAGGCTGATCAGGTAGAACCAGACGAGGGCGATGAGGATGAAGCCGAGCGCGCCGCCGAGCTCCTCGATGTTGGTCTGGTTGAGATAGACGGGGAAGGCCGCATTGCCGATCGCAGTCGTCGCGGTGACGAACGCCGCCCCGGGCCACACTCCGCGCCAGGGGACGTGGCCCTTGGGCACGGCGTAGTAGATCAGCGAGACGAGGCCGAAGGTGAGCAGCAGCGCCGCCACGAGGACGACGCCCGTGCGCAGGCCGTCGAGGTGGTCGAGGCCGAAAGGAAGGTCGTCGGCGCTGGAGGCGAGGATGCCCTCGGCAACCGGGATCACCACGCTCGCGGCCATGAAGGCGACGACGACGATCAGCATCAACAGGGCAAAACGCTTCTGCTCGACCCAGCCACGGCACTGGACGTGGTAGATGCGACAGAACGCAGTGTCCATCGCGCCCCAGAACGAGGCCCCGATCCAGATCGCGCCGATCGCGGCGACGACGCCGATGGTCGTCGAGCTCTCGCGGATGCGCTCGACGACAGACCTGAGCGAGTCCTCCTCGACTGCCGGAAAGATCCCCTCGAGGTCGCGAATCACGCTCGCCTGGACGTCGGCGTTCTGGATCACCTGGCCGAAGATGAAGAGGACGAGCAGGACGAATGGAAACAGCGCCAGCGCCAGGTTGTAGGCGACCATCGCCGCCATCCCGGTGACGTTCTCGCGGTAGGCCCGCTCCCAGAAGACGCGCAGGTAGCGCCAGCTCACCGGCGGTCGGCGTTCTGGCGCAGCGCGTCGAACGCCTTGGTCGCCAGGCGCACGCCGAGCGTCGCGGCCTCGGCGGCGGCGGCGACGCCGGCCCAAGCAAGGTCCTCGAGCCCGGCCCCGGAGCGCTGCTGCGGCACCTCTGGCTCTGGCGCGGAGGGCGGCTCGGGCCGTGGCGGTGGCTTCGGCTTCGGCTTCGGCTGCGCTGTGGTCTTCGGCTTCGCCGGCGCCTTCTGCTTGGCTTGCGCCTTGACCGCTTGGGCCCGATCGCGGCGTGGGCTGCGGGGTCCCGGGCGTGAGGCCGGTAGGTTGGAGAAGACGCTGCTCTGGGGCGCGGAACCGTCGCCGCGATCTGCGTCGGTCGCTGTCGGTTCGTCGTCCACGACATGTATTCCAGCGGGATCGGCGGACGCGCGCGTTGCGATTGCCGTAACGCTGGGCGGGTACCGGTGTTTGACGCCCGTAATCAGCCCACGATCCGTTGACTCCGAAAAGGACGGCGGTACAATTCGCACACGCGTTTGCGCGTTTCCCGGCCGCACAGGGGCTTGGCAGGGCATCCTGGGATTCTGCGCATCACCAAATAAGGAAGGAAGACTTAGCCAACCAATGCTGATAACCGAACTTCAGGAGCTCGAGGAGGTCAAGAACCTCGTCACCCGGGGCCAGGCTGTGGGTGTCGTCGCCTATGGCGAGGTCGCGCAGGCATTGGCCGAGGTCGACGTCGATGAGGGCGACATCGAGGAGCTCTACGGCTACCTCGAGGGCCAGGGCGTGGAGATGGTCGATGACGTCGATCCCGCTCAGAAGGCCTCTCCCGACGCCGAGCGTGCGGAGCCCAAGCGGGGCAAGCGCCGCTCCAAGGCGGCGCTCGATCTGAAGCCCGACATGACGACCGACTCGCTCCAGCTCTTCCTCAAGGACATCGGCAAGGTGCGCTTGCTGACCGCCCAGGAAGAGGTCGATCTCGCCAAGGGAATCGAGCGTGGCGACCTCGACGCAAAGCAGAAGATGGTCGAGTCCAACCTCCGGCTCGTCGTCTCGATCGCCAAGAACTATCGAAACCAGGGTCTACCGTTTCTCGACCTGATCCAGGAGGGCACGCTCGGCCTGGTGCGCGCCGCGGAGAAGTTCGATTACCGCAAAGGCTTCAAGTTCTCGACCTACGCGACTTGGTGGATCCGCCAGGCGATTGCCCGCGCGCTCGCGGACAAAGCGCGCACGATCCGGATCCCGGTCCACGTCGTCGAGAAGCTGAACAAGATCGGCCGCGCTGAGCGCAAGCTCGTCACCGAGCTCGGTCGCGAACCGACCCCCGACGAGATCGCCGAGGTCACGGGCATCGACCCCGACGAGGTAGATCAGATCAAGCGCTCGGCGCAGGCGCCGGTGTCGCTCGAGAAGCCGGTCGGCGACGAGGAGGAGTCGGAGTTCGGACAGTTCATCGCCGACGAGAAGGCCGAGTCGCCATTCGAGCGTGCAGCCGATCTGCTGACCAAAGAGGCGCTGCGCGAAGCGCTCGAGAACCTCTCCTACCGTGAGCGGCGGGTGCTCGAGCTGCGCTACGGGCTCGGCGGCGAGCATCCACGGACTCTCGATGAGGTCGGGCGCACGTTCAACGTCACCCGCGAGCGCATTCGCCAGATCGAGAACCAGTCGCTGAAGAAGCTGCAGTCACTGGCGGAGGCTCAAAAGCTCCGCGAAGTGGCGTAGCTGGTTGTCACGGCAGCTAACGTCGCGCACCGTTCGCGTCGATGCTGACGCGTTGATGAGACGTTGCGCGTTCACGCTGTTTGCGGGCCTCGCTTTGCTGGCTGCGCCGAGCGCCTCGGCCAAGTACGAGGGCCGTGGCGACCCGGTCGTGATCGACGGTGCGTCACTGACGAAGCTGAGCGGCAAAGCCGCTGGCGACATCGTCGCTTTTCGCCACCGCGATCCCAAGCGGGGCAAGAGCCGCTGGCGACAACTGCCGGTGCAACTCGATGAGCGCAAGCTCGTCGATTTCGGCTCCGAGCCCCCGAGCAACGACACTTCAGCCGCCGACGAGACCGTCTACGGCACCGCCGCGATCGGCCAGCAGGTGCTCCAGTACGCGGACCCGGGCACGTTCGTCGGCGTCGATCCGGTGGCCGGCCTCGACGGCGACGATGAGGTCGCGCTGATGGCGAGCGACGCTGGAGACAAAGCTCGCAGGCGCGCTGAGCGACCCAAGCACACGCGGGGCGCGAGCGAGACGCGGGTGAAGATCTCAGACCCGCTCGGCGGGCCGGCCGGGTTCGTCTACCTGTTCGCCGCCAAGCGCGCGCTGCCGATCGAAAAGGACTACGTCCGCTACTCCTTCAACCTCACCAGCGGCGACTACAAGACGACCTACCGTCGTGCCGCCGGGCCCAACCCCGAGACCTCGACCATCGACACGGAGACGTACTCGATCGGCTTCTCCGATCGCTGGTACTACGACGCGCTCGCGATCAAGGCGCCGGGTGCCAGCGGCGTCGACATCCTCGACGGCTTCAAGTTCACCTTCGGACCGACCTCTTGCGGGCGCAGCGAGGCGACCTTCAATGCGGCCGAGGGAGCGTTCGTGGCCAACATCGACGGGCCGGTGCGCGCGATCCGCTCGTACGTGGGCGCCAACAGCGGCCCGCTCACCGAGCGAACCCACATCTTCTACTCAGACCGCCACCAGCTCACCACCGACCTCCGCGTGCACGCGGTCCCCGGGCCGCTCACCTATCACGACCTCAGCGCCTCGGGGATCGGCATGACGTACATCAACTCGGCGAATCCGGCCGGGGTCACGGTGGACGGCGTGCCGGATTCGGTCAGCGACGACGTCGCCCAGTGGCATCAGTGGACGGGCGCTCAGGGCTCGCTGTTCTCGGCCGATAGGCTCGAATCGTCGTTCAAGGAGCAGCTCGAAGCAGGGGCGAGCAACTGGTATCTCGACGACTCCACGCCGGCGCCCAACGTGCAGTGCTGGGGCGATCAGGTCGCGCTCGGCCAAGCGGGGTTGAGGTCGACGTACTCGATGCCAAACACCGATCCGCGCACCGGCGGAACGGACTTCCTCAGCTCGACGACCACAGACATCGTCAGCGGCCCCGGCGCGAGTGCTGCTGACGCAAGTCTGCAGGCGCAGCGCCTCGATTCGCCGCTGACCACGGTGGTGAAGCCCTAAAACCAGGCTCTACCGGGGCCGGCCTTCTCGACCCCGCTACGGTTTCGCGATCCTCGCAGGGACCCCAAGATCCAGCCGCGGCATCGGGGCTGTGGCAACGGTCGCGCTCATTGCGCTGATCGCCGGCATCGCCGCTGCCGGTTCGAGCGCCGCCGGGCCGGCAGTGCGTCCGAACGTAATCGTCGGCATGACCGACGACCAGGCGCCTGGCCTGATGAAGGCGCTGCCCGCGGCCCGGCGTCTGATCGGGCGCCGCGGCGCCACCTTCGACAACGCGATCGCCAGCTATCCGCTGTGCTGTCCGTCGCGAGCCAGCTTTCTCACTGGCCAGTACGCGCATAACCACGGCACCCTCGGCAACGGGCCGCGTAGCGGCGGCGGCTATCCGGCGCTGATCGATCCGGAACGCAACCTGGCGGCCTGGTTTCAGGCATCGGGCTATGAGACCGCGTTCGCCGGCAAATGGCTGAACGGCCTGCGAACGCCACGGGTCGCGCCGCCGGGCTGGACGCGCTGGAATGGACTCGTCGGCGCCGGGGGGGAGAGCCTTTCCTCGTTCTATGACTTCGACATCTTCGAGCCCGACGGCAGCCCTCGCCATTACGGATCGGCACCACGCGACTACCAAACCGACGTGCTCACGCGCAACTACGCGCTGCCACTGATCTCCGAGCAGGCGACGACCCCCGGCTCGTTCTTCCTCTGGCTCTCATACCACCCACCGCATGACGGCCTCGGCCGAGACGACCAGGCAGGGCGGCGCTGCTCGATCGGCGGGCCGACGGCCAGGGGTGGTCGCCAAAGTGCGATTCCCGCTCCCCGGCACGCGGCCCGCTTTGCCGGCGCACGTGTGCCGCGTGCGCCCTCGTTCAACGAGCGCGACCTCTCCGACAAGCCCTCGTTCGTGCAGCGCCGCGACCCACTCGGCCCGCGGGACTTGGAGGTGATCAATCTCAATCACCGCTGTGCGCTCGCGGCTCTGCTCGCAGTCGACGAGTCGATCGAGGCGATCGTCGGCGCACTCGAAGCGACCGCCCAGCTCGACGACACGATCCTCGTCTTCACCTCCGACAACGGCATGCTCGGTGGCGAGCACCGCATCAAGGCCGCCAAGAACAGACCGTACGAGGAAGCGCTTCGAGTGCCGCTGATGATCAGCGGGCCGGGCGTCGCGGGCGGGCTCGTCTCGGATGATCCCGTCGCCAACATCGACCTGGCGCCGACGCTGCTCGAGCTGACAGGGGTTCAGGTCCCAGCCGAGAGCGCTCGCGTTGTCGACGGCACCTCGCTCGCGTCGCAGCTGGGCGGCGTGGCGCCGGTACCGGGGCGCGCGATCCTGATCGAGGGTCGCGACAACGTGCGCCAATCTCACCGCGCCTACAAGGCGCGGTCCTACGCCGGGGTGCGCACCGAGCGCTACACGTACGTCGAGCACCGCCGTGCCACAGCCGGCTCGCTGAACGAGGCGATCGACCTGCCGATCGGAGCCGGGCGCACCACGGACACCGAGCTCTACGACCTCTCCCGCGACCCCTTCCAACTCGAAAGTCGCCACCGCGACCCCTCCTACACCCGGACGCGCCGTAGTCTCTCGGCCCTGCTCGTCGAGCTCGAGGCGTGCTCGGGAAGCTCTTGTAACGCGCGCATGGCGCCTTGATCACGGCCGATCGCTAAAGACCACGCCCTGCCCGCCGATAAGAGGTCTGATGTTCGACATCGACCAAGCGCTGCGCCATGTGATCGATATCGGCGGCTCCGACCTGCACATCAAGGTCCCCTCGCCGCCGATGGTCCGAATTCAGGGGGCTTTGATGCCGATCTCCGGCGCCGACGGGCTCACCCCGGAGGAGACGGATGCCGCCCTTCGCCACATCATCAGCGATCCCGCGCTCCTGGAGGAGTTCGAGACAATCGGCGAGGCCGACTTCTCCTACTCGATCCCCAACTTCTCGCGTTTTCGCGTCAACGCCTTTCGCCAGCGCGGCACGGTCTCGATCGCGATCCGCGTGATCCCGTTCGCGATCCGCACCGTCTCCGACCTCGGCCTGCCGCCGGCGATCACGAAACTGGCCGAGGAGCAGCGCGGAATCGTGCTGCTCACCGGCACCACCGGTTCGGGCAAGTCGACGACGCTGGCGGCGATGGTCGATCACATCAACTCGACCCGGGCGCGCCACATCATCACTCTCGAGGATCCGATCGAGTATCTGCATCCCGACAAGATGTCGATCATCAACCAGCGCGAGGTCGGCCAGGACACCGAGAGCTTCGGCCGCGCGATGCGGCGCATCCTGCGCCAGGACCCGGACGCGATCTTGATCGGCGAGATGCGCGACGAGGAGACGGTCCGAACCGCCCTGTCGGCGGCCGAGACCGGCCACCTCGTGCTCTCGACCCTGCACACCCTCGACGCGACCGAGACCGTCAACCGAATCATCGACTTCTTTCCCCCCCACCTGCAAGGGCAGGCCCGGGTGATGCTGGCGGCAACGCTTCGCGGCGTCGTCGGCCAGCGCCTCGTCAAGAGCGCCGACGGCGAAGGGCGCGTGGCCGTCTGCGAGATCCTCGTTGCCACCGGTCGCGTCCAGGACCTGATCCTAAATCCGGAGGAAACCGGCAGGCTCAGCGAGGTGATTGCCGAAGGCGAGTTCTACGGCATGCAGACCTACGATCAGGCGCTGATGTATCACGTGCTCGAGGGCAACATCGATCGCGACGTCGCCTTCGACGCCG
>JBKJXG010000139.1:0-5844 GCA_046716525.1 Solirubrobacterales bacterium | reverse complement strand
GTGGTGGTCCGCGTGCCGCCGGCTCCCTAGGCCGGGCCTAGGACGGCGACTCGTCGCCCAGCTCCAGCACGGCCAGGAACGCCTCCTGGGGGACCTCGATGCGGCCGACCTGCTTCATGCGCTTCTTGCCCGCCTTCTGCTTCTCCAGCAGCTTGCGCTTGCGGGTGATGTCGCCGCCGTAGCACTTGGCGATCACGTCCTTGCGAAAAGCCTTGACGGTCTCGCGGGCGATCACGTGCGAGCCGATCGCGGCCTGGATCGGGACGTCGTACTGCTGGCGGGGGATGCGCTTGCGCAGGCGCTCGGCCAGCGCGCGCCCGGCGTCGTAGGCCTTCTCGCGGTGCACAACCATCGACAGGGCATCGACCGCGTCCCCGGCGAGCAGGACGTCGAGCTTGACCAGGTCGGACGGCCGGTTTCCAATCGGCTCGTAGTCGAGCGAGGCGTAGCCGGCGGTGCGGGATTTGAGCTGGTCGAAGAAATCGAGCACGATCTCCGCCAGTGGCAGGTCATAACGCAGCTGAACGCGCACGGGCGAGAGGTAGTGCATGTCGATGTGGGTGCCACGGCGCCCCTGACACAGCTCCATCACCTGGCCGACGTACTCGGTCGGGGTGATCACCGAGGCGCGGATGTGCGGCTCGCGGATCTCCTCGATCACACCCGGGTCGGGCATGTCGACGGGCGAGTGGACGTCGATCACCTCACCGCTGGTGAGGCGGACCTCGTAGCGCACGTTCGGCGTCGTCGCCAGCAGGTCGAGGTCGTACTCGCGCTCGAGGCACTCGCGGACGATGTCCATGTGCAGTAGACCGAGGAAGCCGCAGCGAAATCCGAAGCCCAGCGCCTGCGACGTCTCGGGCTCGTATGAGAGCGCCGCGTCGTTGAGGGCCAGGCGCTCGAGCGCGTCGCGAAGGTCCGTGTAGCGCTCGGTGTCGATCGGAAAGAGACCGGAGAAGACCATCGGCTTGACCTCGCGGTAGCCCGGTAGTGCCTCGCTTGCCGGTCGTGCGCGTGAGGTCAGGGTGTCGCCGACGCGAAGCTTGGAAACGTCCTTGAGCCCGGTGATCGCGTAGCCGACCTCGCCCGCGCCCATCGCCTTGGCCGGGGTGAGCTTCGGCGCGAAGAAGCCGATCTCGTCGATCGCCGCCTGCGTGCCCGTCTGCATCGCGACGATCGGCTCGTCCTTGGTGAAGGTGCCGTCGACCATGCGCAGGTAGGCAACGACGCCGCGATACTGGTCGAACTCCGAGTCGAAGATCAGCGCCCGCGCCGGAGCCTCGCGATCGCCCTGCGGTGGTGGAATGCGAGCGACGATCGCTTCCAGGACCTCACGCACGCCGGCGCCGGTCTTCGCCGAGATCCGCAGTATGTCGTCCGGCTCGCCGCCGACCAAATCGCAGATCTCTCCGGCGACCCGATCCGGCTCGGCGCTCGGCAGGTCCACCTTGTTCATCACCGGGATCAGCTCTAGCCCGGCCTCCACCGCGGCGTAGGTGTTGGCAACGGTTTGTGCCTCGACGCCCTGAGCCGCGTCGACGACCAGCAGCGCACCCTCGCAGGCGGCGAGGCTGCGCGAGACCTCGTATGAGAAGTCGACGTGACCCGGGGTGTCGATCAGATGCAGGTGGAACGACTTACCGTCGTCGGCCGTGTAAGTGACCCGCACAGCCTGTGCCTTGATCGTGATCCCGCGCTCGCGCTCGAGGTCCATCGAGTCGAGCATCTGCGGCATGTGATCGCGTGGCGCGACGGCGCCGGTGAGCTCGAGGATGCGATCGGCAAGCGTCGACTTGCCATGGTCGATGTGGGCGATGATCGAGAAGTTTCGAATACGGTCCATGGGGCCGCTCAGTATGGCGACCGGCCTTAGAGCGGCTTGTCGAGACGCTTCCAGTCCTCCAACAGCGGCAGCGGGTCGATCGCCGCGCCATAGGGATCGCCGCCCTCGCGAACCTCGAAGTGCAGGTGCACGCCCCAGCAGGAGCCGGTGCAGCCCATCAACCCGACGCGCTCTCCAGCGTCGACCTTGGCGCGCGCTGCTAGCAGCGCCGGCTCAGCCAGGTGGAAGTAGTTGTACGTGAGGTCGCGCTTGGGGTCGTGGATCGAGAGGTAGTTGCCACGCCCACCATCCGCGCCCGTCTCGACGACGACGCCGTCGGCAGGCGCGACCAGCAGCGCGCCCTGGCGCGAGAAGATGTCGTGGCCGGCGTGCACGTGACCAGACCGCGCGGCGCCAAACGCGTTTTCGGCGGTCCCGTAGTCGAACCTGCCAACCACCGGATGAAACGGCCCCGGCTGGGCGCGCTCGGGCATTGCCTCGCGGCGCTCGCTGTCACCCAGGACCAACGTCTGCTCGCCCGCCGCCACTGACGGGACGCCAAAGACGACAGCACTGGCGAGCGCGACGGCGATGATCTTGTTCTTGGCTTGAAAACGCATGAAGGCAACACCTCTGTCGTTGAAGGGAACGCGGCTCGGTTCGAGCGCATTCGGGCGCGAAATCGCGCCGCGGGTTCCGTCTAGTCCCGCCGGCGGCCGAAGTGCTCGAAGAGCGCGGCCACGATTGAGGCGAGAGCTACATGGGAACGAACCCCACTATCGGCTATTTGTAACGAAAGTGTGAGCCAACACACATCGTTTACTCACATTTGGGCGAGACCTTGCATCGCTTCCAAGACCCCTGCGACACCAGCGATCGGGACCGGCTCCAGGCGGCCGGAACCCCCGCGCTCTACCGGCGCCTGAACAAACGCCAGATCTGCTCCGCCTCGGGGATCCGCAAGAAGGTGATCGCCAGGCCGTAGATGACGGCGCCGAAGCCGAGGCCGAAGCCGATCGAGATCACCTGGGCGACGAGGTCGCGGCCGAGTAGCTCGTCGAGCAGGAACCAAACCGAGTAGCTGGTAATCGCCAGCGCCCCAGCCGCGAGCGTGATCTGGCCGGTCGTGCGCAGGAGCCGGTCGAGCTCGAGCCGGCCGAGCTGGCGACGCAGCACAAAGGCTTGCACGACGACGCTGACGAAGGTCGCAATCGCGGTCGCGGCGACGATGCCGCCGATCCCGAACGGCTCGTAGAAGACGAGGCAGAAAAACGCGGTGACCGCGAGGTTGAGGCCTGAGATCGCGGTCGGCACCCACGGCCGCTGGAGGCTGAAGAAGGTGCGCGTGAGCAGGAGGAAGATGCCGTTGAAGGGCAGCGAGAAGGCAAACCAAAACAGCGCCGTCGAGACGAGCTCGGTTCCGGTCGCGCCGAAGTCGCCGCGCTCGTAGATGATCCGCGTCATCGGCTCGGAAAGAACGAGGATCGCCGCCGCCGCCGGGATCAGCAGCAGCATGATCTGGCGCATTCCGTTGGCCATCGTCGCCCGCAGGTCGTCGTAGTCGCGGCGCGAGGCGAATCGAGCCAGGGTCGGAAACAGCACCGTCGTCACCGCGACCGAGAAGATCCCCTGCGGCAGCATGTAGATCCGAAACGCCTTGTCGATCGCCGCCGGCGCCTTGGCGCCGAGATTGCGGATATCCGGGTCGGTGAGCAGGCCGCCGAAGATCGCGTTGATCAGCAGGTTGAAGTTGATCAGGCCGAGGCTGATCGTCACCGGCAACATCAGCAGCAGGACCCGGCGCACATCGGGCGAGCGCCAATCGAAGACGCGCAGCAGCCGAAACGGGGTGTTTCGCACGTCGTAGGCGCAGATCATCAGCTGCACGAGCGTGCCCGCAAGCACGCCGTATGCGTAGAGATAGATCTCGTCGTTCGTCGGAACGACCGGCGCGAAGCCGACGAGCACGGCAATGATCGTGAGGTTCCAGAAGAAGGGCGCAATCGCCAGCGCGCCGAAGCGGTCGTAGCTGTTGAGCACACCGACGACCATGCCCGTGATTCCGAGCAGCACGAGGATCGGAAACATCAGCTGTGTGAGCGTGACCGTGAGCTCGTCTCCGGCCTCGCCCAATCCCTGCGCGATCAGCGGCATCAGCACGGGCGCCAGCAAGATGAACAGCGCTGTCAGCAGGCCGAGGACCAGGGCGACGAGGTAGAGGAGGGTCGCGGCGAGCCGGAAGGCCTCGCGCTGCTCGCCGGCTTGGAGCTTCTCGGTGAAGACGGGCACGAACGCGGCCTGGATCGCTGCGTCGGCGAACAGGCTGCGAACGAGGTTGGGGACGGCGAAGGCGTAGGTGAAGGCCGACATCTGGCGGCTGACGCCGAAGAAGCCCGCGGCGAGGATCTCGCGCGCGAGGCCGGCGACGCGAGAGAGGGCCGTCGCGGCAGAAAAGAACGCGGTCGAGCGTGCGAGCCGGCTCGAGCGGGGCCGTGGTGGCGTCACGGCGCCCCCGCTATCATCCGCCGTCGCCCAATGGCCAACATCGCCTCACAAAGAAAGCGCAACGCCCGGTCGCTGCGCGAGCACGACGAGAACCGTCGCCTGACGAGCGCCGTCAAGACCCATTTCCGCCGCCTCGAAGCGGCTGTGGCCGCGGGTGATTCCGACACCGCCGACGCCGAGCACCGCGAGCTCTGCTCGCGCATCGACAGCGCTGCCGGCAAGGGCGCGCTGCATCGAAACACCGCGGCGCGCAAGAAGGCTCGCGCGGCCCGCGTCCGCGCCGGCGCCTCCGACTGAGCGCTTCTACCCACGCGCGCCGGCGGCGCGGCGGACGGCGAGAGTGAGTGCAACCCGCTCGGGGTAATCGGCCCCGCCGCGCGTCCACCACTCGAGGTCGGCGATCGCGCAAGTGGCTGCCCTGACCTCGTCGAGCCTGCGGCCGTCGAGGCGGCGCAGCAGCATCTTCGCCGCATACGGATGCATCGGCAGCGCTGCCTCGACCTCGCGCGCAGGCTTGCCGGCATCGAGCATCTCCAGCGCCGCATGCGCTTCTCGCAGGCGCTTTGCTGCCTGATAGACCAGCGGCGTCACGCCTTCGCCCTGCTCGGAGAGTCGCTCGGCCGCGTCGAGCGCAGCGGCCGGGTTGCAGTCGACGATTGCGTCCGACAGCGCCCACACGACCTCCTCGGACGTATCGGCGATCATCGACTCCAGATCCTCGGCAGTGACGGACCCGCCCTCGCCAGCCCACACCGACAGCCGGTCGAGCTCCGTTGCCAAGCGGGTCGTGCCGTCACCGAGGCGTTCACACAGCAGCCGCGCAGCTTCGTCTTCGAGCTCGAACCCGCGGCGTCGCGCCTCACCGGTGAGCCACCGCGGCAAGTCGCGCAGCTTCGGCGCCTCGAAGCGCAGAACCTCGCCTCCGGCGGCCTCTACCGCGTCGAAGAGCGCCTTCGGGGCCTTCTCCCGTGGCGACCGCTCGCGAGCGACGAGCACGATCGTGACGTCGGGTGGGAGCGTGGCGAGCGCGTCGATCACGGCGGCGGCTTGCTTTGCCGACCAGCGCTCTACCCCGTCGGCGACCAGGTAGCGGCGTGCGGTCGTCAGCGACATTGCAGGCACCGCGTCCGCCAGCGCCTCGCCGTCGGGGCCGGCGCTCGACCCGGCGGGTGCCGAGAACGCCTCGAGCGATCCGACTCCGCCCTCCTGCTCGGCACGAAGGCGCAGGCGGGTAAGCGTCGCGTCGAGCTTTCCCTGATCGGTCCCGGCAATCAGATAGGCAGGGCCGATCTCGGAGCTGTCGCGCTTTCCCTCGGCCATCCCGGCGCGAGTGTATTCCCCGCTTCGGCCTACTCGGGCCGCCCGCGGATCGTCTCTAGACGCTGCCGATCAGGATGCTGGCGGCGCCGAGGACGATCGCCGCGCCAGTGAGCTGAAGCAGGAGGCGGCCGTGGCGACCGGTGACGGCGAAGAAGAGCGCTACGAGGGCCGCGATTCCGGCGAGGACGCCGCTGGGC
>JBKJXG010000138.1:0-4024 GCA_046716525.1 Solirubrobacterales bacterium | reverse complement strand
ATCTCTGCGGCGACCGTCGCCATCACGTCGCCTAGCGGCGTGCCCTCGCTCTTGTTGCGAATCTGCTCCGCGAGGTCCCTACCGAGCATCGCGCCACCGAGGTGGTCGTTGAGATAGACGTTCATTGGCTTGTCTGCCATCGCTTGCCTCCGTCGCTTGTCGCGGGGTCACCGGAAGCCCGTACCCGCATTCCGGCCGGAAGAATCGGAGAGTGGGGGCCCAGATGCGATCTCGGGCCGCGATCAGCTTCGACCGAAACGCACTCATCGTCTTTTCATCTCGCCAACGTAGAAAACGACGGAGTACGGTTCCACGCAGGAGGCAAACGAATGAGCAAGCGAAACAAATATTTGATCGTCGGAGGCGCAGCTGTGGCAATCGCCGCAGGCGGAGCAGGTGTCGCGGCCGCGACAGGCGGGGACGACTCCGAGGCCCCGATCACGGGCTCGGCGCTGGCGAAGGCCGAGGCTGCGGCGCTCGAGCACACCGGTTCCGGCGGCGTCACCGAGACCGAGATCGGCGACGAGGAGAGCCTGTACGAGGTCGAGGTGGCCCTCGACGACGGCGGCGCCGTAGACGTACAGCTCAACCGCGACTTCGAGGTCGTCGGCGACGAGACCGACACCGGCGAGGAAGACGAATCCGGCGAGGAGTAGGCGCTTTCGCACAAACCGTGCCGGACCGGGGCGCCGCGGAGGTGCGGCGCCCCGACCCGGCCGGTCAGGGCCTCAGGCGGCGGATTGCCAGTCGTCCGAATAGCGCAGCGAGCCGGGCGTCGTCAGCAACTCTCCGGTCTCCAGCAGGGTCTTCAAGCCTGAGATGATCATCGGCCAGCCGCCGTAGAGTTCGTCGTGCGCGTTCTCGCCGAGCTCGTCGTGGGTGACCGTGAGCCGGCACGAATCGCCGACGGGCCCGATCTCCCAGGTGACCCGCGACTTCCCCTCGGCCTTGACCTCGTCGCTCCACAGCGCGGTCATCGTCTGGACCAGGCGGCGCGGTGGATCGACCTCCACGTTCTCGCCCTCGCTGATCGCCACGCCCGCCTCGACGTGGGCCGCCTCGTATCGCGACCCCGGCGTCCAGTCCGAGTCGACGCCCACCCCGAACGAGTACTTGCTGCGCATCTCGCGGTCGGTGATCGCCTCCCACAGCCGCTCCGGCGTGGTCTTGATGTAGATCTCGTAGACCTTCTCCATCATTCCTCCTCGATTGTCTTCTTGAGCCCGCTGAGCGCTGCCGCCCAGGGCTCGGCGTATTTGCTCACCCAGCGGTCGTGGATGAGCCGGATCGGGACGGGGTTGAGAAAATGCAACTTCTCGCGACCGCGCTTTTTCGTTGTCACCAGGCCTGCTTGCTCGAGCACCTTCAGGTGCTTCATGACCCCGAAGCGAGTCATCGGCAGCCGCCGCTCGAGCGCGCTGAGCGATTGCCCGTCCTGCTCGAACAGCTCGTCGAGCAAGCCACGACGCGTCGGGTCGGCAAGCGCCTTGAACACCACGTCCATAGGGGCGAAACTATACGTGACCTTTTAGTCACATGTCAAGCCGCTGGAGCACGTACCTGCGTCGAAGCGGGCGATCCCGATATAGATGGGGCGGACCACGAGCGGCACACCACGCCGCGAAGGAGGCACCGATGGAGCTACCCCAGATCGTCAGCGAAGAGGAATGGAAACGGTCCCACGACGCGCTGCTGGCCAAGGAAAAGGCGGCCACGAAAGCACGCGACGCCCTCGCCGCCGAGCGCCGCCGCCAGCCGATGGTGGAGTTCTCCCCGGACTATGAGTTCGAAGGGCCTGACGGAGTGGTCAAGTTGACCGACGTCTTCGACGAGCGCCGCCAGCTGCTGCTCTACCACTTCTGGTTTCCGCCTGGTGGCGATCCGTGCGGCGGCTGCTCCATGTTCACGGACCAGATCAGCCCGCTGGCCCACATGAACGCGCGCGATACGTCGTTCGCGCTCGTCTCGACCGCGCCCCAGGCGGAGATCGAGCGGTTGAAGGGCCGCATGGACTGGGAGGTCCCCTGGTACACGGTGATCGGCGACGACTTCCAGAAAGCGTGCGGGACGAGCGAGTACTTCGCGCTCGACGTTTTTCTCCGCGACGGCGAGCGCGTGTTTCTCACCTACTTGACCACCGGCCGCGGCGTCGAGGCGCTCGGCAGCGTCTGGACGTTCCTCGACCTGACTCCGCTTGGTCGCCAAGAGGAGTGGGAGGACACTCCGCCCGGCCGTCCGCAGACGCCGCCCTACGGGTGGTGGCGACTGCACGACGAGTACGAGCCCGATCAGGGCCGCCGGCCGGCGTCCTCGGAACAGCCAACCGAAAAAAGGAGTTACGTCCATGACCACCCACACGCCGCTGATAACCGGCACCGATTTCATCACCCTGGGAACACGGGACTTCGACGCCGCCGTGGAGTTCTATGGAACCGTGCTCGGCCTGCGCCAGTCGGTGCGCTGGGGCGAGATGCCGGGCGCAGAGTTCGAGACCGGCAACCTGACGATCGCGTTGATGGAGTCACAGGCGTTCGGGCTCGAGTTTCATCCCCACACTCATCCGGTTGAGTTGCGCGTCGACGATGTCGAGGCCGCCCGCGCCGAGCTCGAGTCGCGCGGCGTCGAGTTCAAGGCGGACACGCTCGACTCCGGCGTCTGCCACCAAGCGTTCTTCGAGGATCCGGATGGCAACGCGCTGGCAATCCACCATCGCTACGCGCCACGCCCGCCAGCGACCTGAAGAGCAGCCGAAACGTGAGAAGGTACCGGGACTAGAGGTCCCGACCGAGGAGGAACAAATGCCAGAAAGCGTCTATCGCGTCACCGAGGTCGTCGGTGTCAGTTCGGACTCATGGGAGCAGGCGGCCAGGAACGCGGTCGAGGCCGTCGGCCAGTCGGTCCGCGAGCTGAGGATCGCCGAGGTAGTCCGGCAAGACGTGACGATCGAGGACGGCAAGATCTCCGGATTTCGCGTTCGTCTCGGCGTCTCGTTCAAGTACGACAAGGAGTAGCGCGGAGACGCGGGAGTAGAGGGCGCTGGTCTTCAGTCCAGCGCTCACTGCCCCGCTCGCCGGCGCCGAACTGCTTAGGAGCGAAGACCAGGGCCGTTCTTCGCCTGCCAGAAGGCGACCTCGCCCGAGGCCGGTGCGGTGACGACGCTGCGCCAGCCCGTCGGGCCTTCGCGTGGTCCGAGCAGCACCGAGGCACCGAGCCCGACCGCCAGCTCGGTCGCCGCGAAGATGTCCGCGACCTCGACATAGGGCAGCCACAGTGGCCGCCGCGTCGGGCACTCGACGATGCCACCGCCAAAGGCATCGCCGATGTCGAGCGACAGGTACGAGTTCGCGCCGACGTCGATGGGCTCGGGATGCCACCCGCACAGCTCGGAGTAGAACTCGCTCGCAGCGGGCAGGTTGACGGTATGCAACTCGAGATGAACGACCGGATTTGCGGTTCTCGGGGCCATTGTCCTGCCGTAACGACCGCCGAAGCAGACAGAACTAATCGCCGCAGCGATGAATTCGACTCGCTCACCCGGTCTACCCTGAAACAGTGATGAGCACCGCGTCCACAAACGCATCTCCCCGCGAGCGGGAACTCGTCGTCAATGCTCAAGCGGGCGACGAAAGCGCCTACGGTGAGCTTGTCGAGTCCTACCGGGGCGAGCTTCACGCCCATTGCTACCGGATGCTCGGCTCGGTGCACGATGCCGAGGACGCACTGCAGGAGACCTTCCTGCGGGCGTGGCGAGCGATCGGCAAGTTCGAAGGACGCAGCTCATTGCGGTCCTGGCTCTATCGGATCGCCACCAACACCTCGCTGAACCAGATCGAAAAGCGCCCGAAGCGGGTTCTGCCGGTCGACTATGGCCCTGCCGCCGACCCGCACGGCGGCCCTCGTGAGCCGTTGGTCGAGTCGGTGTGGATCGAGCCCTATGCCGACGAGCAGCTCGGCCTCGAGGATGGATTGGCCGGCCCAGAGGCCCGCTACGAGCAGCGCGAGAGCGTCGAGCTCGCCTTCATCG
>JBKJXG010000137.1:0-3827 GCA_046716525.1 Solirubrobacterales bacterium | reverse complement strand
CCCGCAAACCGATCTTCGGCTATCGCCTCATGGCCCTGGCGCTAATCGGGATTGTCGTCCTCTCCTACACCGTCTGGGCGCACCACATGTTCGTCTCGGGCATGTTCAGCTGGCTGCGCGTGCCGATGATGATCACGACGCTGCTGATCGCGGTGCCGACGGGCATCAAGATCTTCTCCTGGCTGGCGACGCTGTTCAACAGCGTTCTGCACCTGCGAAGTACGGCGATGCTGTTCAGCCTCGGCTTCATCGTCACCTTCGTCGTCGGCGGCATTTCAGGGGTGATGCTGGGCATGGTGCCGATCGACATCCACGTCTCCGACACCTACTTCATCGTCGCCCACATCCACTTCGTGCTCTTCGGCGGCTCCGTGTTCACGATCTTCGCCGGGATCTATCACTGGTTCCCGAAGATGACCGGGCGCATGTACGACGAGCGTCTCGGCCGCGCGCACTTCTATCTCACCCTCGTCGGCATGCTCGGCACCTTCATCCCGATGCACTGGATCGGCATGGAGGGGATGCCGCGGCGGGTCGCCGACTACGCGGCGCAGTTCGGCGACTGGAACCTGATCATCTCGGTTTCCTCGTTCATCCTCGGGATCGCGCAGCTGATCTTCATGTACAACATGATCGTCTCGTGGAAATGGGGTCCGCGCGCAACGGCAAACCCGTGGCGGGCGAAGACGATCGAGTGGCAGGTCCCGTCGCCACCGCCGATCTTCAACTTCGACGAGATCCCGCGAGTCGTCGGTGGGCCGTATGAGTACGGCGTGCCCGGCGCTCGCCACGCGATCATGGGCGGCGAGGACGGCGCCGAGGTCAAAGAGCACGAGCCGGCGGTGGTCGGCTCCGCCTCGGGCGAGAAGAGCGAATCGGTGAACAGCCCATGACCGACGAGATGGCTGCCGACAAGCCGGCCAACGACACGAGCTCGCCCGTCGACTGGAGCCAGGGCGGCACCGTGCTCGCGTTCCTCAACGAGGTCGCGGGTGGACGTCGCTTGCTCGGCGCAATACGCGAGCGCGTCGAGGCCGGCGCAGACTCGGTCGCCGTGGTGGCGCCGCAGAACCAGCCGATCGTCGGTCAGATCGTCGATCGCGACGAGGTCCGAGAGGCGGCGCGCAGCCGCGTCGAAGTGACCCAGGCCGTTCTCTCGGAGTTCGGAATCGAGGCCGACGGCGCCGTCATGGATCCCGAGCCCGCGCTTGCGATCAGCGATGCCGTGCGTGCGTTTGCGCCGGCAGAAGTGCTGCTCTCCTCGCTGTATGAGACGCGCTACGGGCTGCTGCGCAAGGACTTCGTCGAATGGGCGAAGGACAAGGTCGAAGTCCCGGTGACGCACATCCCGGTTCGCGTCGACGACGATGCCGTGCGCTGGGACGTCGTTCACACGCTGGTCGTCGGCACGCAGACCATCTCCAGCCCGGACCTGATCGACAAGCTCAAGAGCCGCGCCGCCGAGAAACCGCACCGCTACACGGTCATCTGCCCGCGCTCCGGCGACCTCAGCCGCGAGGACGTGGTCGAGCGCCTCGCGCGGACGCTTGCTGAGCTCTACAAGGCCGACATCGATGCCACCGGACAACCGATGAGCCCGGAGCCGTTTGCGGCGATCGAGAACGCGATCAACCACTACCGCATCGACGACATCCTGATCTCGACGCTGGCCGGCCAGCAGTCGAAGTGGATCGAGGAGGGGCTGGTCGAGCGTGTCCAGGCGATCACCGACAAGTCGGTCGAGCACTTCGAGTCAGGCGGTGGCGCCGCCACTCGTGACACGCAAGCGAAGGCCGAGGTGCCGGCGTAATGGAATCCGCGTCGATCGCAAGCGGGCACGCGGGCGCGCATAGCGAGCATCACGGTCCTCCCGAGGCCAACAACAGCTCGCGCATGGATCGCACGACGCTCGGCATCCTCATCTTCATCGTCTCCGAGATCATGCTGTTCGGGGCGTTCTTCGCCGCGTACTTCTTCCTGCGGGTCGTCTCCAACGACGGTCCCTGGCCGCCGGAGGGATTCGAGTTGCCGGTCGCGATCGCCGCCGTCAACACCGCGATCCTCGTTTCCTCGAGCTTCACGATGCATCTCGCGCTCGAGGGAGCGCGGAAGGGCCACCGCCGCACGATGCAGCTCGGCCTCATGGTCACATGGCTGCTCGGCGCCACCTTCCTCTTCATTCAGCTGAACGAGTACATCCACATCGGCTTCAGCGCCCGTGAAGGCGCCTTCGGCTCGATCTTCTACGGCCTTACGGGCCTTCACGGCGCACACGTCTTCGTCGGCTTGCTGCTGCTCACTTTCGCCAACATCCGCGCCTGGCGCGGCCACTTCGGCACCGAGACGAAAGACCACCTCGGCGTCGAATTACCCGGGATCTATTGGCACTTTGTGGATGTGATGTGGATCATCGTCTTTACGGCGGTTTACATCCTTTAGCAACGGCAGCAATGAGAGGGAGACGTTTGAGCGGTTTCGGCTGAAAACCCGACTGCTCGACGAGAAACTCTCGCCCTTCGGTAATAACTCGTCGAAGGCCATGGTTTGCGGCCTGGTTTTGGACTTCGCTGAGCGGTTCGATGCTCGCAGCGTCCCTCACTGGTGCCGTTCGTCCCGCTTCCCCGCCGGAGTGCCCTCAACCGATGCGCTAGCTTCGCAACGTGGCCGAAGGCGACCTGGTGATCGACGAGGCGGGGATGTTCCGCGTCTTCTTGATCGTTGGGCTGGCGGCTTTGCCTGTGGTCGCCCTTGGGCTCTTGGTGAGCCCGGTTGCGGCGGTGGTCCTGCTCGGGTTCGAGCTGGGTATCGGGATCGGCTTGCTCGTACGGCGCCTGCGTGGGACTACTTCTTCGCGGCGCTCCCGCCGTTGACGCCGCCTGACAGGTAGTCGACGAGGCCCTTGAGATCCTCGGGAGTCAGCGACGTTTCGAAGTTGGCGGGCATGATGCCTTCCTGATAGCCGGGCGTGATCTCAGAGTTCGGGTCAACGATCTGTTGCTCGATGTACTTAGGATCCTTGCCGGCCAGCGCCTCGTCGAGGTCGGGGCCGACGGTCGCCGAGGTGCCAGCGGCGGAGAACGCGTGGCACGAGCCGCAGCTTTGGGCGAAGAGGTCGGGCGGATCGAGCTGGGGAGGGGCCGCCCCTGGAACTCCTGCGACGCTGGCGACGTACGCCGCGACGTCCTCGGCGTCCTGGCCGGTGACGAGATCGGGGGGCATGTAGACGTCGGTGTAGTTGGGCACGCCCTCCTCGATCACTCGAGGTACCTCGATCTGCTGCTGGACGACGCCCTCGACCGTGTCACTGTCCATGCCGTCGGCGCGAGCCTGTGCGAACGAGGCGTCGAGGTTGGGGCCAACCTCGGCCGCGGCGCCGGCCTCTGCCAGGGCGTGACAGGTGCTGCATTGCTGTTGAAACAGCGCCCGGCCGCGCTCGAGGTCGGCGTCCTCGGTGACATCGCAGCCGGCGACGCCGAGAGCAACGGCGGCGCTGATCGCGAGCAGCGTCGGTCGGACCCGGCGCGAGAGGTGGCGACTGAGAGCAGGACGCACGGACACTTGGCCCCAATCCTATCTGGCGGCTGGGCGCGGCCACCACGTCGCTGAGGCCATCGGATAGAGTTAGAGCGGATCTGCACTTGTAGGAGGAAACGGCTTTAGATGGAAGTCCGGTCGGGGATGTAGAGCGTGGTTCTCACGGTCGGCCCATCGCACACGTTGCGCGAGGCTGCACAGCGCATGACCGACAAGGGCGTCGGCGCCGCAGTTGTCATCGACGAGGACGGTCAGGGCCCGCGCGTCGTCTCCGAGCGCGACATCTTGGTCTC
>JBKJXG010000136.1:0-5978 GCA_046716525.1 Solirubrobacterales bacterium | reverse complement strand
GGTCGATCTCGGGAAGCACCCGCTCGGTCGCCTCGACGAGGATCCAGCGCATGCCGTGCAGGCGGGCCCGCGGATAGGCGTCCATCGCGTCGGCGGCGAAATCTTGAAGCTCTGCAAGCGCTTCGAGACCCGCATAGCCGCCGCCGACGAAGACGTAGGTGAGCAGCTCCTCGCGCCGCGCCGGGTCGTCGGTGGCGTTGGCCTGTTCCAGGGTCTCGATCATGTGATTGCGAAGCCAGATCGCGTCGGCAAGGCTCTTGAACCCGATCGCGTGCTGGTCGAGCCCGGGCACCGGCAGCGAGCGCGAGACCGAGCCCACGGCGACGAGGAACTGGTCGTAGCGAATTTGCTCGTCGGTGCCCTCGTGGCTCGAGATCGTGACCGTGCGCGATTCGGGGTCATGAGCACTGACGGCGCCGAGACGAAGGTTGGTGCGCCGCAGGATGTCGCGCAGCGGCGTGACGACGTGGCGAGGCTCGAGCGTGCCCGCGGCCGCCTCTGGCAGAAACGGCGTGTAGAGCATGAAGTTGACGTCGTTGACCAAGATCAGCCGCGCCGACTGCTTCGGAAACAGCTTCTCGAGCTGACGCGCCGCGGAGGCGCCGCCGAACCCCCCTCCCGCGATGACGATGTTCCAGGCCACGGGATGATTGTGACAGGTTTGTAACAGTTTGTTACAAAGTCGCCCACAATGTCCATAGCCGGAGGTGAAGACGTGCGGGAGTCAGTCCTTCAGCTGTTCGCGGATCAGCCTCGTCACTTCGCCTCCGTCGGCGCGGCCTTGCGTCTCGCGCATGACATAGCCGACGAGCGGCCCGATCGCCTTCATGTTGCCGGCGCGCACATTCTCGGCGGCGGCAGGGTCGGCGGCGAGCGCCGCAGCCACTACAGCCGCCAGCTCGCCGGAATCCTCGATCGCGGTCAGGCCCTCCCGCTCGGCGATCTCGGCCGGGTCGCCACCGCCGGCCACCAGCGCGGCGAGGACCTTGCGCCCGGCGCCGGTCGAGACCTGCTTCGCCTCGACCATGCCGACGAGCTTCGCCAGGGCCTCGGGCTCGACCGCCGGGGCCGTCCGGTCCGCGTCCTCCACCCCGCTTTCGCGCCGTGCCGCGGCGAGCTCGCCAACCACCCAGTTAGCCATCGTTGCCGGGGCGACCCCCTCCGGGGCAGCTTCGAGGCACTGCTCGAAGTAGGCGCCCAGCTCGGCATCGAAGGCAAGCTGAGTCGCCGGCTTGGCCGAGAGGCCAAGCTCGGAGGCGTAGCGCTCGCGGCGCTGAGCCGGGAGCTCGGGCAGCGCCTCGCGCGCCTCGGCGATCATCGCCTCGGTCGGCGCCAGCGGCACCAGATCGGGCTCGGGGAAGTAGCGGTAGTCGTGTGCCTCCTCCTTCGAGCGCAGCGAGGTCAGCGCGCCGCTGCGGTGATCGAAATGCAGCGTTTCCTGTGAGACCTTGCCGCCACCGTCGAGAATCGCCGTCTGGCGCTCGACCTCGGCCGCGATCCCACGCTCGATGAAGCGAAAGCTGTTCATGTTCTTGAGCTCGGTCTTGGTCCCGAGCTCGCTCGTTCCCACCGGGCGCAGGGAGATGTTGGCGTCGCAGCGCAGGCTGCCCTCCTCCATGTTCACGTCCGAGGCGCCGATCTGGCGGATCGTCGTGCGCAGCAGCTGCAGCCATTCGCGAGCGGCAGCGCCATCGTGCAGATCGGGCTCGGTGACGATCTCGACCAGCGGCGTGCCGCCGCGGTTGAAGTCGACGAGAGAGCTCTCGGAGCCGTGGATCCGACCCGATTCGGAGGCATGCACGAGCTTGGCCGCGTCCTCTTCGAGGTGGACACGGTGGATGCGCACGTCCTCGAGCCGGCCGGCACCGGCAAGCGGGATGTCGTACTGGCTGATTTGGTAGGCCTTCGGGTTGTCGGGATAGAAGTAGTTCTTGCGGTGAAAGATCGAGCGCGGAGCGATCTCACAGCCAAGCGCCAGCGCGATCTGGAGGCCGTAGTGGATCGCCCGCTCGTTGGTCACGGGAAGCGAGCCCGGGTGAGCAAGGCAGATCGGGCAGGTGTGAACGTTCGGGTCGTCGCCGAAGGAGAGCTCGCAGCCGCAGAACATCTTCGTCCGCGTGCGCAGCTGCACATGGATCTCGAGGCCGATGACGGGCTCGTAGCTCATCCGAAGCCGAGCCCGTCGATCTGCTCTTCGCCCATCCCGAAGTGGTGTCCGATCTCGTGCAGCACGGTGCGTCTGACTTCCGCGGCGTCGGGATTGGCGTCGCGGAAGATGACGATGCGCCGCAGCCCGCCGACCGGATCGTAGACGCCCATGATCCCATCGGGGTGACTGTCCTCGACGATGATCGCGACCTCGCCGAGGCGCTCACTGACCCACGCCGGCAACTCCTCGAGCGCCTGCTCGACGGCGGTGCGGGTCTCGGCCTCGGTCATCACGAGGCCACTCCGATGTTCCGTTCGACGGCGTGAGCGGCGTCGAGCAGCTTCGACTCGGCGAAGGCCGGCGCGGCGAGCTGGAGACCGACCGGAAGCTCGGGTCCGCCACCGGGCGCTTGCGCCTTGCCGGCCGGGATCGAGATCGCCGGGATCCCCGCCAGCGACATCGGCACCGTGAAGTAGTCGGAGAGGTACATGGCCAACGGATCGGCGGTCCTGGCGCCGAGCTCGAAAGCGACTGTCGGCGAGGTCGGGGTGAGGATCAGATCGCACTTCTCGAAAGCAGCGGCAAAGTCGGCCGCGATCATCGTCCGCACCTTCTGCGCCTGGCCGTAGTAGGCGTCGTAGTAACCGGAGGACAGCGCGTAGGTCCCGAGCATGATCCGGCGCTTGACCTCGGCACCGAAGCCCTGGGAACGGGTGTGCTCATACATCGCCACGAGGTCGTCGCCGGCGTCGACGCGCGGGCCGTAGCGCACGCCGTCGTAGCGCGCCAGGTTCGCCGAGGCCTCGGCCGGCGCGATCACGTAGTAGGCCGAGATCCCGTGCTCGGCGTTTGGCAACTCGATCTCCTCGATCGCGCCACCGATCGACTCGACCGTCTCGATCGCACGCTCGAAGACGGCGGCGACGCCAGGCTCGACACCCTCCGCGTGATGCGAGAAGTCACGGGCGATGCCGATCCGCAGGCCCGCAAGGTCCTCGCGGGTCGGCAGATCGACCCCACCCACGATCCCCACCGATGTTGAGTCGCGGCGGTCGCGACCCTCCATCAGCTGGAGCAGCAGCGCTGCGTCGGTGACGTCGCGCGTCAGCGGCCCGCACTGATCGAGCGACGATGCAAACGCGACCATCCCGTAGCGCGAGATCGCGCCGTAGGTCGGCTTCAGGCCCACGATTCCGCACAGCGAGGCCGGCTGGCGGATCGATCCCCCGGTATCGGTCCCGATCGCCCAGGGCGCGAGCCGGCCGGCGACGGCGGCCGCCGAGCCTCCCGAGGAGCCGCCCGGCACGCGTGCGTGGTCGTGAGGGTTGAGCACGGGCCCGTAGCCGGAGTTCTCGTTCGACGAGCCCATCGCGAACTCGTCCATGTTCGTCTTGCCGAGCAGCCGTGCCCCCGCCTCGCCGAGCTTGCGCACCGCGGTGGCGCTGTAGGGCGGCCGGTAGCCCTCGAGGATTCGTGAGCCGGCCGTCGTTTCGATGCCCTCGGTGCAGAAGAGGTCCTTGACCGCGACCGGCACACCGCGCAGCGGTCCCCCGCCGCCGCCATTGGCGTCGGGCTGGGCTCGCCACAGATACGCGTTCAGCTCATCGCCGGCCGCGGCTCGCGCGTAGGCCTCGAAGTATTAGTCGGAGCCAAGGTCCGCGGCCACGATCCGGGCCAGCGCAGCCGCGGCCGTGAGCTCGAGCAATTCGCTCGTCACTGCTCTTGCGATGCCTGTGGCGAAGGGACGCGAAACGCCCCGCCGGCGCGGTCGGGCGCCTGCTCGAGCGCGCGCTCGCGATCCAGGCTGGGCTCCGGCTCGTCGCTGCGAAAAACGTTCTCCAGCGCGACCACGTGCGATGTCGGCTCGACGCCGTCGAGGTCCAAAGCCGAGATCTTCTCGACGTGTTCGAGGATGCCCGAAAGCTCCCCCGTCATCACTTCGATCTCCTCCTCGGAGAGCTCGAGGCGCGCCAGGCGTGCGACGTGTAGGACCTGCTCGCGATCGATCACTCCTGCGATTCTACGACCGTGCCAAGCCTCAGCGCCGCCGAGATCCGCACCCTGCGAGCCTTCGCCGAGGCGATGGCTCCGGGCAGCCATGGGCTTCCGGCCGCCGCAGGGCCCGACCGGCGTGACCCTGACAGCGTCGACGTCGCCTCAGCCCTGGTGGTCTATCTGGAGGGTCTCCCGCACCGCCATCTGAGGCTGATCAAGCTGGCGCTGCGGAGCTTCGAACTCTCACCCGTGCGCTGGCGCTTCAGCCGCGGCAGCCTCTCGAGACGTCAGGAGTTCTTGCGCAAGCTCGACCGCTCGCGCTCGATCCTGCGCCAGGATCTGCTGCTGCTGCTCAAGGTGCTGAGCTCCAGCGGCTACGCCAATGACCCGCGCGTCCGGGCGGCCGTCGGTGTGACGGCGAGCTGCGCGGTCGCTGAGCCCGCAGCCACGGAGCCGCCGCCCGCCGCGCCGCTGGGCGAGCTCGAGCCGCCGGGAGATGGCGAGGATTGCGACGTGGTGATCATCGGCTCGGGGGCGGGCGGCGCGGTCGCGGCGACGGTGCTCGCCGAGGCAGGGCTGGAGGTGCTCGTGCTCGAAGCCGGGCCCTACCTGGATCGCCACAGCTATCCGGACGAGCCGCTGGCGGCACTGTCGGCGCTCTATCGAGACGGCGGGCTGACGGTCGCCGAAGGCCTGCCGGCGATCCCGACACCCGTCGGGCGCGCGGTCGGGGGAACGACCGTGATCAACTCCGGAACCTGCTTTCGCGCTCCCGGCGAGGTGCTCGAGCGCTGGCGCCTCGATCATGGCATCGCCTGGACGGGTGAGCTCGACGGCGAGTACGAAGCGGCCGAGGAGATGCTGCACGTCACTGCTGTGGATCCTGAGCGCATGGGCCGAAACGGCCAGCTGCTGCGAGAGGGGGCGCAGGCGCTGGGTGTCTCACATCACCCGTTGAAGCGAAACGCCGGCCGCTGCATCGACTGCAGCTCCTGCCCCTTCGGCTGCAAGCTCGATGCCAAGCGCGCGATGCACGTCTCCTATCTCCCCCGGGCCGTCGCCGCGGGCGCGCGGGTGCGCGCCGGCGTCGAGGCGAAAAGCCTGATCTTCGAACGCGACCGCGCGATCGGCGCGCGCTGTGTCCGCGGCGTCGCCGACGTGCGTCAACGCCGGGAGCGGCCCTTCACGGTGCGCGCGCGCAAGGCGGTGATCGTCGCCGCCGGCGCCTTCGGCACGCCGGAGCTGCTGCTGCGCTCGGGCGTGCGCTCGCCAAGCGGCGAGCTCGGCCGCAACCTGCGCATCCACCCGGCGTGCTGGGTGGGAGCTCGCTTCGACGAGGAGGTCCGCGGCTGGGACGGAGTGATGCAGAGCTACGCCGTCGACGAATGGAGCCGGCTCGGAGTGATGCTCGAAGCGACCTTTACCCCGCTCGCCTTCGGCGCTCACTGGCTGCCGGGGATCGGTGTGGAGCACCAGCGAGGCCTCGCTTCTTACCGAAACATCGCCTCCACCGGCGTGCATCTCTCCGACACGTCCAGCGGCCGAGTCTCACTTGGGCGCGACGGGTCGCTGAAGGTCTCCTATCGGCTCAACAATCGCGATCGTCGCAAGATCGCGTTCGGAATCGCGCGGGCGGCCGAGCTCTTCTACGCCGCCGGCGCCCGTCAGGTCTACCCGCAGATCGCGGGCGCGACAACGCTGTCGCCTGCCGACATCGTGGCCCTCGACGCCAGGGCGCCGGCCGCGCGCCGTCTGCGTCTCGAGGCATTTCACCCGATGGGCACGGCTCGGATGGATCGCGACCCGACGCGGGGCGTCACCTCAGCCGATGGCG
>JBKJXG010000135.1:0-6794 GCA_046716525.1 Solirubrobacterales bacterium | reverse complement strand
AGGCGGGGCCGATATCGGCCTCGCCGCCGCGACGGTTGTGATCGAGGTCACACATCGCGCGTACATGTGTTCGTAATGTGGAGGGTCAGACCTTCCCTCCCATAGACAAAAAACGCATATCTCTCCTCCCTGTACCCAGAAGCGCCCCGCCACGTGCGGGCGCTTCTATTTCCGCCGCCCTCGGTGAGCGATCGCTACCGTGCTGCGCATGACCAAGCAGCGTCTCGACGTCCTGCTCGCTGAGCGTGGACTCGTCAGCTCGAGGACGAGCGCGGCGACCTCCGTGCGGGCGGGTCGTGTGCGAATCGGACAGGACGGCCCGATCGCAGCGAAACCGAGCCAGCTCGTCGCTGAGGACGCCGAGCTGTTTCTGAGCGAGGGGCAGCCCTACGTGTCGCGCGGGGGGATCAAGCTCGCAAACGCCCTCGACAGCCTCGATCTCGACGTAACCGGCCACGCCTGCCTCGACGTCGGTGCCTCCACTGGTGGCTTCACCGACTGCCTGCTTCAGCGCGGCGCCGCTCGCGTGATCGCGCTCGACGTGGCCCACGGCCAGCTCGACTGGGGCCTTCGCAACGACCCGCGAGTGACCGTCGTCGAGCGCACCAACGCACGTGACCTGACGCCGGCCGACCTTGACTTCGCGCCCGATCTGATCACCGCCGACGTCTCCTTCATCTCGCTGGCCAAGCTCTTGCCGGCGCTCGCATCGTGTCTGGCCGGTGACGGCCAGCTCCTGGTGATGGTCAAGCCGCAGTTCGAGCTCGGCCGCGGGCGCGTGCGGGGCGGGGTGGTGCGTGATGTGGCGGATCGGCGCGAGGCGCTGGCCTCTGTCGCCGGCGCGGCCGTCGATGCCGGCCTCGCGGTGCGGGGCTTTGCTGCCTCGGGCCTGCCCGGGCCCAAGGGCAACCGCGAGACCTTCGTCCACCTCGGCCGCGGCGAATCCCTTGCCGATGTCGCCGCCGCGATCGAGCAGGTGGAGCCGTGAACGAGGGAGCGATCGCGGCGCCCGCCCAAGTCCGCAGCGCGGTCGTGCTCACCCATACTCAGCCCGAGCAGACAAGTGAGGCACTGCGCGCGATGCTCGCCGCCGCAACCGAGAACGGCTGCGCGATCCATGCCAGCGATGAGGAGATCGAGAAGCACTCCGCCACCACCGGCGGGATCGAGCCGCTCGGGGCGCTCAACGGCGATCCCGACCTCTGCCTGGTGCTCGGGGGTGACGGAACGATCCTCAAGGCGCTGCGCACCTACGCCGGCACGCAGGTGCCCGTGTTCGGCTTCAACTACGGCACGATCGGGTTCTTGGCCGCGGTCGATCGCGACGAGCTCGAGACCGGGCTCGCCCGCGCCTTTTCATCGGACTTCGAGGTCATGCGGATGCCGGGCCTCGAGGCTACGGTCGATGGCGCCGCCGCGGTCGCGCTCAACGACCTCTCCTTCATCCGGCGTCCTCACGGGCGCGTCGCCGAGCTCGCCTACAGCCTTGGCGGGCAGGAGGTTGGCCACGTGCGCTGCGACGGTCTCGTCGCCGCCACCCCCGCGGGATCGACCGGCTACAACCTCGCAAACCAGGGCCCGATCCTGGCCTGGGGCGTGAAGGGCTATGTCGTCAGCTTCATCGCGCCGCACACGCTCACGGCGCGCCCTCTGGTCGTTGCCCCGAACGACGTCCTCAGCGTCACCAACGCTGCTGGGCGTGACGCGGTCGACGTCGTGCTCGACGGCATACACCTCGGCGAGCTCGCCAGCGGAGCCGCGATCGAAATCGGCTTCCGAGACGACGCCGCGCGGCTCGCCCAGCTCGACGGAGCGAACTTTTACCGGCGCATCAGAGATAAGTTCGGCCGCCTAGCGCATTAGTCCGTCGGCCCTCGGCGCTAAAAGGGGCGAGTGCTACATGAGCTGAGGATCGAGAACCTGCTGCTGATCGAGCGGGCCGAGTTGCGCTTGGGCGAGGGCCTGAACGCGATCACCGGAGAAACGGGAGCGGGCAAGACGGTGCTGGCGATTTCGCTGGACCTGCTGCTCGGGGGCAATGCGCGCGCCCAGATCGTTCGCCCTGGCGCCAAGGAGGCGTGGGTGGAGGGGGTCTTCGAGCTGCCTCAGGGCCTGCTCGAGGATCCTGAGCTGACCGAGATCGCCAAGCGCCTACCCGAGGGTGAGACCGAGATCGTCCTCGGGCGCAGGATCGGCGCCAGCGGGCGCACCAGTGCCTTCATCGCCGGGCGCGCGGCTGCGGCGTCGGATCTGCGTGCGATCGGGTCGCGCCTGCTCAGCTTCTTCGGCCAGCACGAACATCGGCGCCTGACTCTTGCCTCGGCCCAGCTCGAGATCCTCGACGGCTTCGGCGGCGCCGAGCAGCTGGAGCTGCGCGGCCGCTATCGCTCCGCGCATCAGGAGGTCTCGACGCTCGCACGTTCGCTGGCTGAGCTGCGTGACCGGGCGGGAGCGCGAGAGCGTGACCTCGACCTGTTGCGCTCCGAGCTCGCCGAGATCGAGGCCGCGGAGGCCAACGTCGATGAAGCCACGACGCTCGCCGCGGAGCGCGAGCGCCTGCGCCACGCCGAGAGCTTGCGCGAGGCTGCGGCCAAGATGCTCGGGGCGCTCAGCGGCGAGGATGACGACGACGCCGGCGCGCGCGCGGCGCTCGGCGCTGCACAGGCGAGCATGGCTTCGGTCGAGGGCGTCGACGCGGAGCTCGACGCGCTGAGCGAGCGGCTGGGTTCCGTCGCGGTCGAGCTCGACGACGTCGCCGCCGAGCTTCGCCGCTACATGGACGCGGTGGAGGCCGAACCGGGGCGCCTCGAAGTCGTCGAGGAGCGCCTCGAGGCGTTCGATCGCCTGAAGCGAAAGCACGGTGGCTCGATCGAAGCGGTGCTCGAGCACGCTGATCGCTGCCGGCAGCAGATCACACAACTGGAGAATTCGGAGGAACGACTCGGCGAGCTCGAGGCCCGAATCGGTGAAGCGCTGGTCGCCCGCAAGCGGATCGCCGGAGAGCTCAGCGCTCGTCGCCGCACAGGCGCAACCGCACTCTCCGAGCGGGTCGCCGATGAGCTCGGCGAGCTGGCGATGCAGGGCGCGCGGCTCGAGGTCGCGCTCGAACCGCATCCCGATGGCTTCGGCGCCAGCGGCGCCGAGACAGCCGAGTTCCTGGTTGCGGTCAATCCCGGGATGCCGATGTCAGCGCTGAAGGAGGCGGCGTCCGGAGGCGAGCTCTCGAGGATCATGCTCGCGCTGACGGGGCTGGCCGTCGGTGAGTCAGAGCGCACTCTCGTCTTCGACGAAGTCGACGCCGGCATCGGCGGCAGTACCGCGCGAGCTGTCGGCGAGCGTTTGCGCCGCCTCGGACACGAGCATCAGGTGATCTGCATCACCCACCTGCCGCAGGTCGCCTCGCTCGCCTCGACGCATTTTCGAATCGAGAAGGACTCGTCGGGCAGCGAAGCTCAGACCACGGTTGAGCGCGTTGGCGGCGAGGAGCTGGTCGCGGAGATCGCGCGCATGCTCGGCGGTCACCACGGCGACGATACGGCTAGCCGCCATGCGCGCGAGTTGCTGAAAGCCGCCTAGCGACTCACGGCCCGCGGCGATTTTTTCGGTATATGGGAGCTCCAGGAAGATCGCGGAGGCGATCGAGCCGATTCCGCCACCGCGGTGGTTAGACTCGCTCGGCAGAGTGAGTGAAGCTGAGTTGAACCGATGAAGCCGGGCGAAACGCGCTTCATCTTCGTCACCGGCGGCGTCGTCTCCTCGCTCGGCAAGGGCATCGCAGCGGCCTCGATCGGCCGTCTGCTGGTTTCCCGCGGCTTCCGGGTGCAGATCCAGAAGTTCGATCCCTACATCAACGTCGATCCGGGAACGATGAGCCCGTTTCAGCACGGCGAGGTCTTCGTCACCGAGGATGGCGCCGAGACCGATCTCGACCTCGGCCATTACGAGCGCTTCACCGACATGAACAGCTCGCGGGCCTCGAACGTCACCGCCGGCGCCGTCTACAACTCGGTCATCCGCCGCGAGCGCCGTGGTGACTACCTCGGCGCCACGGTCCAGGTGATTCCGCATATCACCGACGAGATCAAGCAGCGGATCCTTATCGTCGCCGAATCACAGGCCGTCGACTTCGTCATCACCGAGATCGGCGGCACCGTCGGAGACATCGAGTCGCTGCCGTTCCTCGAAGCGATCCGCCAGCTCTATGCCGAGCTCGGGCCCAAGCGCTGCATGTTCTTGCACCTGACGCTGGTCCCGTGGATCGGCCACGCCGGCGAGCTGAAGACGAAGCCGACGCAGCATTCGGTCAACGAGTTACGCCGCATCGGGATCCAGCCACACGCGCTCTTGTGCCGTTCCGAGCGCGGCCTCGACCGCGAGATCCGCAAGAAGATCGCGCTCTTCGCCAGCGTCCCGGAGGAGGCCGTGATCTCCGCTCGCGACGTCGACAACGTCTACAAGGTGCCGCTGGTGTATCGCGCCGAAGGCGTTGACGACCTGGTCCTCGACCACTTCAACATCGAGGCCGAGCCTCCGGACCTCGGGGAGTGGGAGACCTTGATGCGCCGCGCCGACGCTTGCGAGGGCACGACGCGGATCGCGCTCGTCGGCAAATACGTCCGGCTCGCGGACGCCTACAAGTCGGTGATCGAGGCGCTGACGCACGGCGGCTACCAGCATGCAACCAACATCGAGGTCGAGCTCGTCGACTCCGAGAACTTCGAGCCCGAAGACCTCGCCGGGGCGGACGGCATTCTCATCCCAGGCGGCTTCGGCGAGCGCGGGATCGAGGGCAAGATCGAGGCGGCACGGATCGCGCGCGAGAACGAGATCCCCTATCTCGGTATCTGCCTCGGCATGCAGATCGCCGTCGCCGAGTTCGCTCGAAATGTCGCCGGCATGCCCGGCGCCAACTCGACCGAATTCGATCCGGAGACGCCGTTTCCGGTGGTCGATCTGCTTCCCGAGCAAAAAGAGGTCTCCGACATGGGCGGCACGATGCGCCTCGGCGCCGACCCGGTCAAGCTTCACGAGGGAACGAAAGCGCGCGAGATCTTCGCCGGCGAGGCCGTCATCTACAAGCGCCACAGGCATCGCTTCGAGGTCAACAACCAGCTGCGCCGACGACTCGAGGACGAGGGCCTTGTCTGCGGCGGTACGTCACCCGACGAGCGCCTGGTGGAGATCATCGAGTTGCCTGATCATCCTTTCTACGTCGCTTCGCAGTTTCACCCTGAGTTCAACTCCCGCCCCGACCGCCCGGAGCCGCTGTTTCGCGAGTTCGTCGGCGCGGCGTCGCGACGTGCGGCCGAGCGCGGCGACGGCCCGGCGGCCGAGGAGGCTGAGGTCGAGGAGTCCGCGACCTCCAGCGAGGTTCACGTTCGCCGCGAGGCCTGAGCAGTTCGCGAGCCTGCCTTCGAGGCGGCGCAGACTGAATGAGCGTCGGCGCCGACCGCATGCTGGAACGCTTCGTGCGTCTGTGCGAGATCGCTAGCCCCACGGGATCTGAGCGCGAGGTCGCGGACGCGGTCAAGGCCGAGCTCCATGGGCTGGGGCTCGAGGCCCTCGAGGACGGTGCCGCGACCGCAGCGCGTGCCGGCGCCGGCAACCTGATCGTTCGAGCGCCTGGAACAGGGGAGGGGTGGGTGATGTTCTGCGCCCATCTCGACACGGTGCCTCACGCGGCGCCGATCGAGGTCGAGCGCGTCGACGGCGTGTTTCGCAGCCGCGGGCAGACGATTCTCGGGGCCGACAACAAGGCTGCGGTCGCGGTCTTGATCGAGCTTGCGGCCCGATGCGCCGCGCGGCCGCGAGGTGGCGGTGTCGAGCTCGTGCTCACGGTGGCGGAGGAGGATGGATTGCGCGGAGCTCGTGAGCTCGATCTCGGTGCGTTGCGAGCACCGTTCGGGTTCGTGCTCGACCACGCAACGCCGATTGGCGAGGTGATCACGGCGGCGCCGACCTATCAGCGCTTGGTGGCCACCTTCGAGGGCCTGGAGGCCCACGCAGGTATTCGCCCCGAGGCCGGTCACTCGGCGATCGAGGCTGCAGCAGCGGCCGTGTCGGCGATGGAGCTCGGGCGCATCGACGAGGAGACGACCGCCAACGCCGGTGTGATCGCGGGCGGCACCGCGTCCAATGTCGTCGCCGGAAGCTGCCGGCTCGAGTGCGAGGCGCGCTCGCTCGACGACGCCAAGGCGGCGGCCGCCATGGCCGGGCTCGTGGACGCCTGCACCTGGGCGGCGACTCAGCATGGGTGCGATCTCGACATCGAAGTTCACGAGGTCTTTCGCGCCTACCGCTTGGCCTCGAGCTCGCCGGCAGTGCGGCTTGCTTGCTCGGCGCTCGAACGGTGTGGACACCGGCCGCACGAAGTCGCGACCGGTGGCGGCAGCGATGCCAACGCGCTCGTCGCGCGTGGCTTCGAGTGCGTCCTGCTCGCAAACGGTACGGAGGCGAATCACACACCGCGAGAGAGCGTCGCGGCGTCGCGCCTGACCGAGATGCTCGCGGTCTGCGAGGCGATCGTCGATCTCGCCGGGGATGACGCGCAGAGATGAAGCGAATCGGCTCGAAGATCGTCTACGAGGGCCCGATCGCCGGCGTGCGCATCGACGAGTTCCGATACGACGACGGCACCACCGCCGAGCGCCAGGTGATCTCGCATTCAGGCGCCGTCGCGATCGTTGCCCACGACGACGAGCACGTCTGGCTAGTGCGCCAGCCTCGCGAACCGGTCGGCGAAGCGGCCCTGCTGGAGCTGCCGGCCGGCAAGCTCGACGTCGAAGGAGAGACCG
>JBKJXG010000134.1:0-2562 GCA_046716525.1 Solirubrobacterales bacterium | reverse complement strand
GGCGACGTCCGCGCCCTCATCGGCGAAGGCCCAAGCGTTCGCCTGACCGAGCCCCCGCGAGCCCCCGTTCACGATCGCGACTCGTCCACTCAACTGCTGGCTGCTCATCACGCCTCCCATTGTGGTTCAGCGGCGATGCGGAAGTGGTCAACCATCGAGCACCACCTCCAACATCTCGCATGGTTCGACCCTGAGAAGTCCCTCGTCGGAGAGCCTGATGTCGCCAATCTCTCCGCACGCGAAGCAGAACTCCAGCTGCGAGAACGGGTTTCGCAGCGGGCAGCCCAACTTCGAGATCTCCTCGAAGGCTCGAGCGAATTTGGCCGCGATATCTGCGAGCGGCTCAGGGGACAGCAGACCGAGCAGTGGTAGCTCGACCAGCGTCAGGATCTCACCGTCAGCGACCACCACCTTCCCGCCACCGACATCCGCCAACGTATTCATCGCGATCGCCATGTCCTCGGTGTTCGTCCCCACGGCGACGAGGTTTTCGCAGACCGCGTTCACCGATGAGGCGATCGCCCCGCGGGCCAGCCTGAAGCCCTGCACGAAGCCCGCGCCCGCTCCGGTGCCCTTGCCGAACCGGTCGACCATCGCCAGCGGCAGGATGTCGCTCTCGAGATCCGGCGCGACGACTCCTTCGTCGACCGACAGGACGGCCCTTCGCTCGTCGGTGACGAGGCTGTTCTCGGTGATCCCGATCACCCTGACTTCGACCTGGTCCTTGCCGGCGGCGGTCACGGCCAGATCGTCGGGCGAGATCGGCTCGTCCAAGTGCACGCTGTTGAAGAAAGCCTTCGGGTAGTCCTGACCCGGCAGCTCAACGGTCAACTCGCCGTTTTCGACGACGGTCTCCCCGGCGACGAGCACACGTTGGATCGAGAAGTCGCGCAGCTCGTCCACGAGCAGGATGTCAGCGTGCCGACCCGGCGCCAGGACGCCGATATCGCGCTCGAGGTGAAACGCCTCGGCATTGTTGATCGTGCCCATCTGAACCGCCAGTGGCGGAGGAACGCCGTTGGCGATCGCGACCCTGATGTTCTCGGCGATCGTGCCCTCGTTTAGAAGCTTTTCCGGGGACGCCAGATCACTGCAGAAGGCCAGTTGGCGGGGGTCGATCTTGTGCTCGGTGTACGCCTTGACGAGCGCTGGCACGTCGAAGGCTCCTGAACCCTGTCTCATCAGCAACTTGAGGCCGATCCGGGCCTTCATCAGAGCCTCGTCCGTACCCACCGTCTCATGGTCGGTGGTAACGCCCGCACCGACGAAGGCCTGCGCTTGGCGCAGGTCGATTCCCGCGGCGTGGCCGGTTACCGTCTTTCCCTGCTCGAGGGTCGCGTCGAGGAGGTCGAGGAGCTCGTCCCACTCCTCGACAACCGGCAGAAACGGCGGTTCCTCGAGCCCGTAGCAGCCCCTCCAAGCCAACATTTCATGCATGTCGCTAACTTCGATCCCAGGCCCCGGCCTCAGGCCGAGCTCGCGGTTCTGCAGCCAGGCGAGGACCGGGACTAGGAAGATCAAGCGAAGCGGCGTCGCATCGAAGGCGTCCTTGAAGAAGCGCACGGCATCCTTGCCGCCCACGATCCCCTGCCCGTAGAAACCGTCCGCTGTGGTCGTCACGCCGCACAGCAGCGAACCCTCGACGAACTCGTTCACCCCCAGGTAGCTGTGGTACATGTGCAGATGGGCATCGATCAGCCCCGGTGTGAGATAGCGCCCCTCGGCGTCGATGACCACAGTATCGGGACCGCCGGTGTACTCGACGTCGCCGACCGCGGCGATCCGGCCACCCTTGATTGAGACCCCCGCGTCATAGACCTCACGAGTGAAGACGTTGACGAGGCGACCGTTGACGACGATCGAATCGGCGTGGTCTCGGCCCATCGCTACGTCGATCAGCGGTCGCCTCGACATCGTTGCTCCTTGACGCGTTGCCCTGGTCCAAATCCCGACTCAGCCGACGGGGACTTGCGGATCGTGGATGCTCATCGCGCCCTCGGGGATCGACGAGTCTTCGCGCGGGTCGATCCCCCAGCTCTTCGCCATCCGGTTGCCCCCGGCGGTGAGACAGAAGAACGCAGCCATCTCGACGATCTCGCCGTCGTTGAAGTGCTCGCGGAGCTCTTCGTAGACCTCGTAGTCCCGCCCGTCGTCAAGCGTCAGGGTGCGGGCGTAGTGGAGCGCAGCGCGGGTGCGGGGATCCGGGTGCTCCCAGTTCGGCAGCGCACAGCTCTGGATCTCATCGTCGGTGATCTCGTCCGCGAGCGTCGAACGCTGGCGGGCGCAGAAGTCACATCCGACCATCTGCGCGATTTGGATTCGGCAGAGCTCCTTGATCTCGTGGGGAACCTGGCCGCCGCGATGCGTGACCTCCCAGTAGGCGGCGAACGCGCCCGCCACCTCGGGGGAATGGCCCATCGTCAGATACCAGGAGACCGGCGGGCTCTTGGTCTTCTCGCTGTGCTCGATCAATTGCTCGAGCCGGGGGTCGTCGACCTCGTCTCGATCGATCTGTTGCAGGTGGGTCAGTTCGGTCATGTTTCGGATCTCCTTGTGATCAGT
>JBKJXG010000133.1:0-3030 GCA_046716525.1 Solirubrobacterales bacterium | reverse complement strand
CCATCTGCTGCACCTGCTTGACGTCGTCGCGCTGCCAGCCGAAGCCGGCAAGGACGCGATCGGGGACCTCGACCGGGTCGGATGGGCCGGCGGCCGTGTATCCGGGGACCTCCCGGCCCTCCAGCGGCCCTCCGGCCCTGAGCTCGGCCTTGTAGAACGCCATCTCCTCGACGCCGGCGCGCGCCAGCCAGCGCTTCTTCACCTCCTGCAGCATCGACTCGTGGGCGTGCAGCGTCGAGCGGCGCTTGCCGCGGTCGATCAGGACCATGAACTTCTCGCCGGGGGCCATCGGCTTCGGCTCGGAGACCATCTTCTGGACGGAGACCACGCCCGGCTCGGAGCTGAAGACGAAGTCGTCGGGGGACTCGAGCTTCCACAGCGGCCGCAGCCCGAGCGCGTCGGCGGAGAAGGCGCACTCGTCGTTGTGGCGGGCGATCAGGGCCACCGGGCCCTGCGCGAACGGGCCCATCAGCTGGCGCAGGTACATGTAGAAGGAGTGCAGCTCCTCCGGAAGCGCGACGATCTCGGCGACGATCGGAGGCAACACCATCTCCATCGCCTCGGCCAGGGAGAGGCCGTCGCGGCGTACCAGCGTCTCGATCGTGCGGTTGAGGTCCTGCGAGTCGGAGTTGCCCGGGCCAATCGGGATCTCGAGCATGCGCGCCTCCTGGCGCAGCTGCTCGATCGTGTTGATCTCGCCGTTGTGGCCGAGCACGTCGAAGGGCTGCACCCGGGTGAACGAGGGCCAGGTGTTGGTCGAGTAGCGGTTGTGCCCGAAGCAGCCGATCGTCTCGAAGCGCTCGTCGGTGAGGTCGGGGTAGTAGCCGCCCAGCACCTTCGGCGCGCCCATCACCTTGTAGACGCAGGTCCGGCTCGAGAAGGAGGCGACGTGGATCCCCAGCTTCTCCTCCAGCTCGACCTTGAGCTCGAACAGGACCGAGTCGGCGTCGGCCGCCTCGGGGACCAGGCCGGCGAGCTGCCAGAAATGCGGCTCCTCCTCGCGCGCGGTCGGGCCGAGCGCGGAGGAATCGACCGCGGCGACCCGCTCGGCGAGGATGCGGAACCCGGCCTTGCCGAGGATCTCGCGCGCGTCGTGGCGGATCTTCTCGAGGTCGCCCGAGCGCTCGACGAAGGCGTGGGCGACCGCAAAGGCGTCGTCGAGCGCTAGCGCGGGGTTGTGGCCGCCCCGGCGGACCTCCTCGGCCCAGATCTTGGTCGGGATGTCGACCAGCAGGCCGCAGCCGTCCCCCTCGCCGTCGACGTTGCCGGCCCGGTGCAGCATCTTCTGGAGCGAGGCGAGCGCCAGCGGCACCGGATCGTGGCTCGGCGTGGCGTCTTTGCGGACGGAGGCGTAGATCGCGCAGGCGTCCTTGTCCTCGACGCTCGGCGGCGACACCAGGGGGCGATAGGCGCGCTCCGCCGAGTAGCGCTCGGGTCGCTTGCCTGAAGGGCGCTGGCCGGTCGCGGCCGACCGGCTGACTGCGGACGAATCACTCACTTGAACCTCCCGGGTCCGCGCCTTCTTCGAGCGGGCGCGCGACGGGTGTAGGACCGACGGAGCGGCGAGTATACGGAGAGGCGAACTCGCAACGAGAGTTGGCGAATCCTTTTCACTTCTGTGGTGTTCTTGTAAGCAGAGTGTGAGGCCGTGCTAATGTTTTGCCACGGTTTCTTGAGCGACAAAGTCTGGAAAGATTCCAAGGAGGGATCAGCATGGAGAAGGGCGGGCAAGGCATCAACGGGCAGGCGCTCAGCGCCGCCGGAGCGGGCGAGGACGGACCCGGCTCCGAGACCGAGCGCTTTCAGGCGATCACGGATCTGCACAAGAACGAGACGGTCACCGGCGAGTCGGGCGTCCCCCGCAGCCAGCGTGACCACGAGCTTCGTCGCCAGCTGAATTCGCTCGACGAGTTTTCCTGAGCGGACTTCGCAGCGCAATGGCAGACATCTCCTTTCGCTCCGCAGGGTCATCGGCTCCGCTCGCGAGCCGCCTGGCAAGGGAGAGGCCGCCCGCGGAGCCGGCTAGGTGGTCCTTGAGATATGTCGCCATGGGCCTCGCCGGCATCGGCTACGCCCAGGGCAACGGCTCATAGCCGGAATCCCCGGGGACGCCGATCAGCAGGATGCGTACGGTCGAGTCCGAGTTGTTGCGGACGGTGCGGGTGACCGCGGGGCTGTAGCGGGCGAAGGTGCCGGGCGGCGCCGGGTACTCCTCGTCGCCGGCGACGATCGTGCCCTCGCCGTCGAGCACCGCGAAGACCTCCTCCTGGCCGCTCTCGGACTCGTTGTGGGCCGGCAGCTCGCCGCCCGGCTCGAGGTCGACGATGTTGAAGCCGAAGGACTCGGCGCCGAGCGACTTGCGCGCCAGGTGCCAGGTGCAGCCGCCGGAGCCCTCCATCACCTCGAAGTCGTCCCAGTTCTTGACCGTGTAGGCGTCAGCCATCCGTCCGCTCCTCCATCTCGCTTGCCTGATCGTCTGGGCGACCATATTGTTCCGGTCAATGAGCGACAAGGACTCCCCGGCTTCGCTCGCCGACGCGATCGGCCGCTACAACGAGGCCTGGAACTCCCACGACCTCGACGCGATCATGACCATGCACGCGCCGGACATGATCTTCGAGAACCACACCGCCGGCGAGTCGGCCCGGGGCGACGACGTCCGCGGCCACATCGGCTCGATCTTCGAGACCTGGCCCGACATCCACTTCGAGACGCGCCGCCTCTACGTCCGCGACGGCGTCGTCACCCAGGAATGGACCGCGACCGCGACCCACGAGAACCAGATGCGCCGCGGCGAGCTGGTCGCCGAGCCGACCGGCCGCACGATCGAGTGGAACGGGATCGACGTGATTCCCTTCGAGGACGGCCTGGTGAAGCGCAAGGACGTCTACTCGGACTCGGTCTCGATCCTGCGCCAGCTCGGGCTGCTGAGCTAGCCGCGGCGCAGGGCCCAGGCGCCGACCACGGCGCCCGTGGCGGCCAGGATTCCGGCCGCCAGCAGTGCCCCGCGGGGATTGCGCTGGTGGTAGC
>JBKJXG010000132.1:0-2643 GCA_046716525.1 Solirubrobacterales bacterium | reverse complement strand
TCTTGGCCTTGGTCATGTACCGCGTCGTCTTTGGTCGCGGCATCGTCCGCACCTCGATCCTGATCCCCTACGGGATCATCACGGTGGTCGCCGCCTTCGCCTGGTTCTACGCCTTCGACCCGGGCAGCGGCTTCGTCAACGGGCTGCCCTTCGTCGACGACGACAAGGCCTGGTTCGGCGACCGCTGGAGCGCGCTCGGGGTGATAATCGCCGCCGAGGTGTGGAAGACCACACCCTTCATTGCCCTGTTGCTGCTCGCCGGCCTGACGACGATCGACGAGGGTCTCTACGAGGCGGCGAAGGTCGATGGCGCGACTGCGCGCCAGCGCTTCTTCCGCATCACGTTGCCGCTGATGAAGCCGGCGATCCTCGTCGCCCTGCTGTTCCGCACGCTCGACGCCTTCCGCGTCTTCGACTCGATCTTCGTCATGACCGGCGGCGGCCAGGACACCGAATCGGTGTCGATCATCGGCTACAACCAGTTGATATCGAGGGTCAACCTGGGGCTCGGTTCTGCCGTCTCGGTGCTGATCTTCTTCCTCGTCCTGATCATCGCCTTCCTCTACGTCAAGGGCTTCGGGACCGCCGTACCGGGGCGGGAGAAGGAGGCTTAGATGCAGCGCGGTAGCCGCGAGAACACGTTATGGACCGTCGGCATGGTGGCGATCATCATCGTCTCCATCTTCCCCGTGCTGTGGCTGGTGTCGCTGTCGCTCAAGGATCCTTCGACGGTCGCCGACGGTCGCCTGATCCCGGCGGACATCACCTTCGAGAACTACAAGTCGCTGTTCGAAGGCGGTTTCGACAGCCCGCTGCTGCGCCCGCTGATCAACTCGATCCTGATCGCGCTGATCGCGACGACGATCGCGATCGTGCTCGCCTCGTTCACCGCCTACGCGATCGCCCGCCTCGACTTCCCGGGCAAGTTCCTGATCCTCGGCGGCGCCCTGGCGATCGCGATGTTCCCGCCGATCTCGACGGTGGGACCGCTGTTCGACATGTGGCGCTCGCTCGGTCTCTACGACACCTATATCGGCCTGATCGTCCCTTACCTGACCTTCTCGCTGCCGCTGGCGATCTACACGCTCGTCGCCTTCTTCCGCGAGATCCCCTGGGATCTCGAGCAGGCGGCCCAGGTCGACGGCGCGACCCCGTTACAGGCGTTCCGCAAGGTGATCGTGCCGCTGGCCGCGCCGGGAATGTTCACCGCCGCGATTCTCGTATTCATCTTCTGCTGGAACGACTTCGTCTTCGCGATTTCGCTGACCTCGAGCGACGCCTCGCGAACGGTGCCCGCCGCGCTCGCCTTCTTCACCGGTGACTCCCAGTTCACTGCGCCGACGGGGAACATCGCCGCCGCCGCTGTGCTGGTCACCGTGCCGATCATCATCTTTGTCCTCATCTTCCAGCGGCGCATCGTCGCCGGGCTGACGTCAGGAGCCGTGAAGGGTTGATGGGCCACAGAGTTTCAACCGAAGGAGAGCTCACCAATGGCTGAGATCGTTCTCGATGGCATCTCGAAGCGCTTTGACGACGGCTATGAGGCCGTCAAGGACATGAACCTGGAGGTCGCCGACGGCGAGTTCATGATCCTCGTCGGCCCCTCGGGCTGCGGCAAGTCGACCGCGCTGCGGATGATCGCCGGGCTCGAGGACATCTCCGAGGGAGAGATGCGGATCGGCGACACCGTCGTCAACCAGATCGCGCCGAAGGATCGCGACATCGCGATGGTCTTTCAGAACTACGCGCTGTATCCGCACATGACGGTGCGCGAGAACATGGCCTTCCCGCTCAAGCTCGCCAAGCTCCCCGAGGAGGAGATCACGAAGAAGGTCGAGGACGCGTCGAAGATCCTCGACCTCGACGCCCATCTCGACCGCAAACCCGCCAACCTCTCCGGCGGCCAGCGCCAGCGCGTGGCGATGGGGCGCGCAATCGTCCGTGACCCGAAGGTCTTTCTCATGGACGAGCCGCTCTCGAACCTCGACGCGAAGCTGCGGGTGCAGATGCGCACCGAGGTCTCGCGCATCCAGCAGCGTCTGGGAACGACGATGGTCTACGTCACCCACGACCAGACCGAGGCGATGACGCTCGGCGACCGCGTCGCCGTGATGCGCGCCGGCGAGCTGCAGCAGGTCGGCTCGCCCGCCGAGCTCTACAGGGACCCGGCGAACCTGTTCGTCGCCGGCTTCATAGGCTCGCCGGCGATGAACTTTCTCCCGGCAAAGGTCGAGGGCGACAGGCTGAAGCTGCCGATCGGCGAGGTGCCCCTGCCCGAAGGCGCCCGTGGCGAGCTCGGTGGCTCCGGCGGCTCACGTGACGCGATCGCCGGCATCCGCCCGGAGAGCTTCGAGGACGCCAAGCTCGTCGGCGACGATGTCCGCGGCAGCGGCGCCACGTTCACGGCGAAGGTCGACGTCGTCTAGTCGATGGGGTCATAGCGCTACGCGTATATCGAGGTCGGCTCCGATGCGACCGTCGAGTCCGACGAGCTCGCCGAGCTCGCCGAGGACTCGGGCGCCGGCGAGGTTCCGGGCGACCAGGGCCAGATCGTCGCTCGCCTCGACCCCGAGAGTGGTGTCACGCGCGGCGAGGAGGCCGAGGTCTGGTTCGACGCGACCAAGATCCACCTGTTCGATTCGG